>JAEZGR010000339.1 GCA_023437255.1 Pseudomonadota bacterium
GAGATGGGCGATGGCGAAGACGGCGAAACCGTCTCGCAGAAGGACATCGAGCTGCGTACGCCCACCGTGACGCAGGCCGACGAAACAGTGCAGACCACCACGACGCTCGACGCAGCGTCTCTGATGATCGCCGACATGACCGATGAGGCGGTCACGGTCGACAAGGTCCGTGCCACCCTCGAAAGCACGCAGAAGGGCAAGCTGCTCGATGCCAACCTGCGTTACGACTTCGACCAGATTCGCGTGGGCGAGATCGTCATGGGCAGCGTGACCGTGGGCGGGCAGGTGGCGAGCTTCGATTACGAAGCGTTCTCTGCGCTGCTCAGCGAGTACGACGCCATTGTTAGCGCTCACGACGCCGAAGACGGCGAAGATTTCGAGATGAGCGACGAAGAGGCGGCGCGCCTGATGCAACGCCTGGTGCCCGTGCTGGCCAGCAGCCCGCGGGTGGCGGTGCAGCCCGTGCAATGGCGCAACGAAAAGGGCGAATCCACCTTGGCGCTCACGGTGGCGTTCCAGCCGGTGTCCAAAGAGGCCGCGGCGGCGGTGGGTGATCTGCCGGCGCAAGCCTTGCGCGAAATGCGCCTTGAAGTGGTGTTGTCACGCGCCATGTTCCTGCAGGCCTTTGCGCAGACGGGCAGCGATGCCGAAGAGAAGGAGCAGCTCGAGATGCTGGCGGGCATGCTGTTCGATCAGTACGTGGATGATCTTGAAAGCGACGGTATCGTGCGCCGCGACGGAGACAGGGCGATCGTCACGATCGTGTACGGCGACAACACCGTGGATGTGAATGGCGAGAAGATGAACCTCGAGGAATTCCTCATGTTGTTTGCCGATTTCCTCTTCTAGGGATTTCCCTGTTTTGAGCAAAGTCGAGTCAAATATAGGGAATACTTGACTATTTGTTTCTGTCACATAGCGTGACAATCTGGCGACCGGGATTCGGATCCCCGGTCTTGCAGAGAGGCACAAATGGCACAGAACAAGTCAGGGCACGGCGAGGTCCGCGCAGGCTGGTGGTCGCGTAGTAGCCTGGGTACCAAGCTCTTCATCGTCACTTCGGTGGCAACGGTTGTCGTCATGGCAACCATTGCCGCCATCATGGGTTGGCAGAATCAACAAACCGCGCGCGAGACCGTCGCGCGCGAAATGGCCGCGTCGCTCGAAGGCGTCGACCGCTCCCTTCGGCTCACCTACTCCACCGCGCGAGCGCGCGCGACACAGCTCATTCCCGTACTTGAGCGTGAGCTGGGCGGGCGCCCCGAGCCCGACGGCACGGCCGACGACGAGGGCGTGCCGTTACTCATCGTGCACGACTCGATCATCAACGGCGATATCGGTCATCTCATGCGCATGAATGAGAACACCGGCGCCGACCCGGCCATTATCGCGAAGGCGCCTCGGGGCTGGGTGCGCGTGGCGACCCTGCTGCGCGACGCCGAAGGCAACGTCCGCTTGAACAGCGTGGTCGAACCCAACGATCTGCTCGCACGCACCCTCGATTCCGGCAAGGCCTTCGGCGGCCTGGTCCAACGCCTGCAGCGCTGGTATGCCATGAGCATTGAGCCCCTGGCGGACGCCTCGGGCGCGGTCTATGGCGGGCTGTCCGTGCGTGTTGACGTGAACGAGCAGGTCAGCGACGTGTTGCAGCTGGTCGCCAACACCAAGGTCGCCGAGTTCGGCAGCTTCGGTCTGTTGCGCCAGGGCGCCTCCGGGCAGCCCGAACTCGTCGCACATGGCCAGGGCGCCAATCTGGGTCTCGATAATTCGGCTGCGGCCGCCATGCTCGTCACCCACTTCAATGCTCCGGCCGGGTTCAGCGAGATTGAAGGGCCCGATGGCGAAGTCTTCCTGGTGTCATGGCGCAAGATCGACAATTGGGACTGGACCCTCTACGGCATCGGCAAGAAGTCCGACTTCATGGCCCAAAGCGTTCAGTCGCTCATCATGCAGACAGTCATGATGCTGGTGGGTACGCTGCTCATTTCGCTGATCGTGGGCTGGTTGGCCGGTCGCACGCTGCGCCCGGTGCGCGATATCATTCAGCGCCTCGAGCGCCTGGGCAAGGGCGACCTGACCGACCGCTTCCCGGCAGTGCCGCAACCCAGCCGCAACGAGGTGCACATTCTTTACGACTACCTGCGCCGCACGCAGGCCAATCTGCAGCGTACGATCGGCGTGGTGCGCGCCAGCGTCGAAGAAATCAACCTTGGCGCCAACGAGATAGCCGCGGGCAATACCGATCTCTCGAGCCGCACTGAGCAGCAGGCGGCGGCACTGCAGCAAACGGCGGCCAGCATGGAAGAACTCGCCGCAGTGGTGCGGCAGAATTCCGACAACGCCCGCCAGGCCAACGAACTGGCCGCCACGGCTTCGGCGGTGGCCACGCGAGGCGGGCAGGCGGTCGAGGGCGTGGTCGAGAGCATGGAACGCATTTCGGCCGGCTCGAGCAAGATCGGCGAGATCGTGGGTGTCATCGACGGCATTGCCTTCCAGACCAATATTCTGGCGCTGAACGCGGCCGTCGAGGCGGCCCGGGCGGGCGAGCAGGGCAAGGGCTTTGCCGTCGTGGCGGCCGAGGTACGGTCTCTGGCACAGCGCAGTGCCCAGGCCGCTAAAGAAATCAAGACGCTTATCGAGGCGGCCATTGCCGAAGTGCACGCTGGCGAGCACCAGGCTCAGTCGACCGGTGCCACCATGCAGGAACTGCTTGCGTCGGTGAACCGTGTCACCCAGATCATGAACGATATCGCGCACGCTTCCGACGAGCAGTCCAGCGGTATCGATCAGGTGAACACGGCCGTGTTGCAGATGGACTCGGTGACGCAGCAGAATGCGGCACTGGTGCAGCAGGCGGCTTCCGCAGCGGAGTCACTCAGCGAGCAGGCACGCCGACTGGCTGAAGCCGTTTCGGTGTTCGCATTGCCCGAAGGCGGGGTGAATCGTGTCATCGACATCACGCAGCACGGCGCGCAAGGCGATCAGGGCTCGGGCGGTGGTCGCCTTGGACAGGCAGGCTCATCTGCCGCACTGAACGGCGAACAGACCTTGCGCCTCGCGTAAGCAATGTGCCGGCATCAACCCTGCAGCGTCGCTTGGCGGCGCTGCAGGGCAGCGAGACCGGCCAGCAGAACCAGCACCACGCCCACCAGCGGGAACATCAGTGTGTTCACCGTGTCCCAGCCGCCGGTATTGAGCAGACGCCCGGAACTGAACGAAGCGGCGGCCACGGTGCCGAACACCAGAAAGTCGTTCAGCCCCTGTACCTTGCTGCGTTCCTCGGGCCGGTAGCATTCGGTCAGCAGGGCGGTGGCGCCGATGAAACCGAAGTTCCAGCCCACCCCCAGCAGAATCAGCCCGCCCCAGAAGTGCAGGAGCTCAAGCCCGGCCAGATTCAGCGCGCCGGCCAGTGCGGTCAGGATCAGCCCCGCAGCGGTAACGGCGATCTTGCCGAAGCGGGCGATCAGGTGGCCCGTGAAGAAACTGGGGCCGAACATTGCCAGCACATGCCACTGGATGCCGAGCGCCGCCTCGCCAATGGTGTGACCGCAACCCACCATGGCCATCGGGGCGGCGGTCATGATGAAAGACATCAGCCCGTACGAGACGACACCGGCCACCACGGCCACCACAAACACCGGCGTGCGCGCGATCTGCGCGAGCGGGCGACCGGTGGCCTGCGCGCGGGTGGAGGTTTCGCGAGGGATGCGCAGCAGCATCAGCACGGGTAGCGCCAGCAGGGCAAGGCCGGCCTGGCCAAGAAAGCTGCCTGCAAAGGGAATGGCTCCCAGGCTGTCGCGCGTCCAGATCACTACTTGTGGCCCGATGATGGCGGCGATCAGCCCGCCGATCATGACGCGCGATATCGCAATGGAACGCAGGTTCTCGCTCACCGTATCGGCCGCGGCAAAGCGGTAGCTCTGCACGTTGGCACCGTAGTAGCCGGCAAGCGCGGTCCCCACGCAGAAGGTCACGAAGTCGCCGCGGGTGATCCCCAGCGCGGCGACAAGCCCCGCGAGGATGGCGAGGGTGGCGGCAAACAGGTAGGCGTTTCGACGGCCGATGCGACGCATCAACCAGGCACCGGGCAGGGTCGAAAGCGCGAGGCCAAGGTTGTAGAGACTGACCGGCAGCGTGGCCATCGAGGGGTCGTCGGCCAGCATCTGCCCCACGATACCGCCCAGCGAGATGATGATGGGAGGCGAAGCGCCGCCCAGTGCCTGGGCGGCCATCAGCACGCCAATGTTGCGGTTGGGAGAGGGGCCGCTGTCGGCTGCAAGGGCGGAGGAGGGTGATGTCACAGCTAACCGAGCTCGCTGCTCGCTCAAAAGAATGCCGGAGGACGGACGTGCACCGGCATGCTCCGGCCGCGCCTTATATCTTGGGGAAATGATTATATATCCCCAGGAAGTTAAGGCGCTCCGGATTAGGCGCCGAGCAGCAGGCGGGTTCTTGCTCCGCCCGCCGACTCAATAATGACGGCTGACGACGTCCTCGAAGGCTTCTTCCGCGGATTTCCCGGCCCGCATCAGGGCGCTGATCTCGCTCGCATGCTGGGAAATGTCTTCGGGAAGAGAATCGCGGTTGGCGCGATAGTAGGCGTATTTGTCCTGTTCAACGGTGTCGACCACTGCCGCGGGAGCGGCGGCGCGGCGGCGCACGGGTGCGCTGCCGTTGCCGCTGGCCGCCCGCACGCCTGCGCTGCGCGTCGCACGCCTGCCTGCAATGGCCGCGCGCACGGCCTCGAGCGTGAAGATCGGCGAGAGCGTTTCCGCCACGTTGCCGGACTCATTCAGACGCAAGAGAAGGTGCTTGCCGTCGAAACCCATTTTTCGGTCGCTGCGGCCAATGACCTGATAGATGGGGTGTTTGCCGTGGCCGGGCAGCTCGAACTGCACGCGGTCGCCATAGGATTCCATGCGTTCCGCCACGGCTTTCAGGTAGTCGCCAGACAGCGATTCCAGGGTGCCGTTCCACCGTTTGGTACGGGTAGTGCTCAAGATGAAAGTGTCCAAACATTTTTTCGGGGCGTAAATTGTACGCCCGGGCTGCCCACCCGATCAAAAACTTTGTGCCGAAGTGCTATTCTTTCAGGTCGAGTTCAGGAGCCGAAAATGCAAGGATGGAAGCGCAGGGTGGTGTTTGTCTCCCTGTACGAAGGTATCGCAATCGCTCTCACCGGGGCCGTTCTGGCGCTCCTGGGGCATGGCGTCTTCGATTCGCTGGTGGCCTCGGTGGGGGCCTCAACGCTGGCCGTGTTCTGGAACGTGGTCTTCAACGCCATGTTCGAGGCCTGGGAAAGCCGGCAGCGCGTCAAGGGCCGCAGCCTGCGCCGCCGCGTGGCTCATGCGATCGGGTTTGAAGGCGGCCTGGTGATGCTGATCGTGCCCTTCTTTGCCTGGTGGCTCAACGTAAGCCTGTGGCAGGCGTTCGTGATGGACCTGGGCTTTATTCTTTTCTTTCTTGTCTACACCTTCGTGTTTTCATGGTGTTTCGACAAGGTGTTCGGCCTGCCCGCTTCGGCCATGCCGGTGCCGGCGGGCAACGCTCAGTAACGCCGCAGCTCGCGCTCGCTGCGGTACAGCTCGTGGCGGGCTTCCCTGATCCGGTCATCGAGGTCGCGGATCTCACGGCGCAGGCGGCGCCGCTTGTCTTCGTCTTTTTCGCGATCGAGTGCGCGCTCTTTGTTCTGAATGTCGCTGTTCAGGGAATTGACGCGCTGCTCGGCCTGGTACACGCGGTAGGCGGGGCGGTACCTTTGCAGGAAGCCGCTTTCCAGTTCGACCGGGCAGCTGTGGTTGTAGCCGCGGCCTTGCCGGCCCACCCGTTCCCCGTTGTCGGGTGTGCAATATTCGCGTATGCCGTAGCTGTGCCCGCGCCGCCAGGCGGCGTCATCGGGTATGACACCGACCTTGGCACAGGCTTCGTGGTGATCCTGAACATAATCGCGGTTCTGGCCATTGCGGCCATCCATGACGCCGCGCTCATACCAATTGGCGGTCAGGCATTCTTCTTCGGTCATGCTGGCGCAGCCGGTCAGGGCCACCACCGTGGCAAGCAGGCACAAACGCGCGCGATGTTCGAACGCAGCGAACATGGGGGCAACTCCGCAGGAATTCTGGTTGCGCGATTGTGCTACAGATTAGCCGAATTGGAAATACACGGTTACGAGAAGCGCGCCGGGAGAGCGCGCCCCGTGTGCGATGCTAGGGCGCCCCGGCCGGATGCCGCGGCACCGGTGCTGCTAGGCCGCTGAACCCAGAACGGCTGCGCGGTCGACATCGCGCGTTTCGACATATTCGAGCATGCTGGTGTCGAACAGCTTGATGAAGGCGCCCAGCGGGTTGGCGTCGGGGTAAGCCCAGCCGGCCAGATTGGCCGCGATCGCGCTGGCCTGCAGCAGCTCGTCTTCGGTGACCCAGAGTTCGTACTTCTTGAGCAACGCCTGCACGTCGTCGGGGGTTCGCACCACCGGCAGGGTGAGGTCTGATTTGAGCCGGTAGATGAAGACGCGCGGCGTACCCGTGCGGTTGCGCAGGGCGTTGTTCTGGGCGAGCTCAAGGGTGGCGGCGAGCCAGAAAGCGTGGCGGCCGGTGACCGAGACCTCGTCGGCATCGGCTCGGTCGGTGCCGTGATACAGAAGGGTGCCCGCGAGCAATTTCAGTTCTGACATGGTGGAAAACTCCCTTTTATAGGTTGTATTTGGGATTCCCCATTCTCGCTTAAAACGTATGAAACGTCATCTCGCATTGCGGTATTTACTTGTCGCCGATCAGGGTTACCGCAAGAAAAGAGCCCTGCAGTCGCATGACTGCAGGGCTCTTGATTTGGGCTGGTGCCGCTTGCCGGATTCGAACTGGCGACCTTTTCATTACGAATGAACTGCTCTACCAACTGAGCTAAAGCGGCACTGTTCGCGACCTCGCACTCACCTTTAAAGGGGTGCGGCTGCGAAGCCATAAATTATACACACATTTTTTCTTTTTTCGCCAGACGCGGCCTTTCGCGAGAGCCTCAGTCAGGGTCGTATGGGCGGTCACTTCTGGCGCCGGTGCCGGAGTTGCGTGCTCCATCACCGCCGGACACGCTGCCATTGCCGCCGCTTCCGTTCGGGCCGTCTTGGTACAGCCGCACCGCCGAGGGGAACAGGTCCCAGGCCGACATGAACAGCGCGGCCGCAAGCGGGCCGATCACGAAACCGTTAAGGCCGAACACCGACAGGCCGCCCAGCGTGGAGACCAGGATCACCCAGTCGGGCAGTTTCGTGTCCTTGCCGACCAGGATGGGGCGCAGAATGTTGTCGATGAGACCGATCACCAGCACGCCGAACAGCGTGAGTATGACACCCTGCACGACCGCGCCCGTGACCAGAAAATAGACCGCCACCGGCGCCCAGATCAGTGCCGCGCCCACGGCCGGCAAGAGGGAAAGCAGGGTCATCACCACGCCCCAGAGCAGCGCACCCTGGATGCCCAGCACCCAGAACATCAGCCCGCCGAGCGCGCCCTGCGTGATCGCCACCACGATGTTGCCCTTGACTGTGGCGCGGATCACCGTGGCGAACTTGCGGATGAAGTGCTGCTTGTGGTCTTCGCTCAGCGGAATCAGCTGCTTGCTGTGCCGGGCGAGCTGTGCGCCGTCGCGCAGGAGGAAGAACAGCACGTAAAGCATCACGCCCAGGCCAATCAGCAGCTGTGCGGTGTTCTGCCCCAGACTGACCGCCTGGGTGGCAACGAAGCGGCCGCCCGCCACGGCACCCTGCGTGAGTCGTTCCTGGATGCTGGTGAGGTCGCCCACCCCCAGGTAGTTCAATATATTGTGGGCCGAGGGCGGCAGGGCGTTGGCGATCTGGTTGAAATACATGCCAAGGTTGAATTCGCCCGAGACCATGCGCCTGTAGGCACTGGCAATTTCCTGAATCAGTGCCGCGCTGATGACGATCATCGGGATAATCACGATCAGCAGCACGATCAGCAACGTGACGATGGCAGCCAGGTTGGCGCGCCCCTTGAAGCGATTCTGTAAACGGCGCTGTATGGGGTAAAACAGGACGGCCAGAGCGGTGGCCCAGAACAGCGCAGCGTAATAGGGCAGCAGAATCCAGAAAAAGCCGACGGTGACGAGCGCCAGCATGATCAGGAAACTGCGGAAGTACAGACTTGAATTGTTCATCAACCGCTATCCATGGTGAAGGGAGGCCACGCGCAGTGCGAGGCGCGGCGCTTCCGGCGGTGCCGGGGCCTGGAAATTCTATGCCAAAGCCCGGCCCTGCGCTCGGATCTCCGGTTCTATTCGCCCAGAAGTTCTGCCAAGGGGTGCAGGTCCTCGACGTGTTCGGCCACCACTTTCACCACCACGACGATGGGCACGCAGATCAGCATGCCCCAGACGCCCCAGAGCCAGCCTCCGAAGAGCAGCGCCACGAAGACCGCCATGGCATTCATCTTTGCGATGCGGCCGGTCATCCAGGTGGCCACGAGCATGCCGACCACGGCGGCGATGACAACGTTGATGCCGATCACCACCGCCATCATGGTGAAGGACTCGAACTGCAGGAAGGCGGCCACACCCGTGCCGGCGGCGGTCACGAGCGGACCGACATAGGGGATCAGGTGCAATACCCCGGCCGCGATGGCCCAGGCGCCGGGGTTGTCTAGACCCACGGCGTAGAAGGCGCCCCAACTGGCCAGCCCCAGCGCCACGTTGGTCACCAGCAGCATGAACATGTAGCGCTGAATCGAGGCATTGATGTTGTCGAGGATCTGTACCGTGATTTTCTTTTGCGACAGCGAAGGCCCGGCCAGCTTGACCAGCTTGCGCTTGAACGTGTTGCCCGAGGCCAGGCCGAAAAACACGATGAACAGAGTGACGGCAAGCTGTCCGGCCACGGCGGCGGCGGTCACGGAGCCGGCCACCAGCCATTCCGACAGATCAAATGCAGGCTTGGCCGGTGCCTGGGGCGCAGGTGCGGGTGCTGGCGTTGGCGCCGCAGGGTCGGGAGGCTCTGACGGTGTGCCGCCGTTCTCCGTTCCGTTGGTGCTCGCACCCGGCAGCGCCTTCTTCAGGGACTCGGCCGCAGCATGCAGCTTCTCGTACATGCTGGCTTCACCGTCGTCGAGTCGTTCCAGGGCGGCGCGCACCTTCCAGGTGGCGAGCGGCAGCTCGTCGATGACGCTGCGCGCCTCGTGGTACATGGTGTTGGCGACGAGGCCGGCAGAGCCCAGCAGCGCCAGAGTCACGATTCCGGCGCCCGCCGCGCGCGGCACGTGGACGCGCTCCATCCATACGACGATGGGGCTCAGCGTGTAGGAAATCAGAATTCCAAATACGACCGGAATCAGAAAGTCGGCAGCCCAATGAAGGAAATAGAACAGGGCGACGATTGCAATGACGCGTACCGCCCACGCAGAAGGCGGGGTCGCAGGAACGGGCGGTGCCGGCAGCACCGGCGTTGGGGGTATGTCGGGCGGGTTTGCTGATGGTGGCTCAGGCCCCGGTTCCGCATCCTTGGAAACTTCGTGAGTGTGACCCGCTTCCAGCGGAACCGCGGACCCTTGCCATTGTTGCGCAGGTTCTGGGCTCATGTCGTTCTCGAGGCGCGGCCTGCATGCAGGCCGCACCCGGGTGGGTTGTTTGGGCCCTCGCCCAGAGCAAGCCGTGTGCCGTCAGGCCGGCTGCAACGCGTTGGTGTGCGCCGTGGCGCTGTCTTCTGACAGGGTGAGCCCCGTGTCCGGCCTGCGCGCCGACTTGGCGTAGAGCCCCTGCAGTGCCTCGTCGGTCAGTTCCTGCTCGTCGTAGCCTCGTAGCGACTGGCAGTGCCAGGCGTGTTCTGCCCGATACAGCTTGGCGGCGATGCCCTCGGCGAGTTTCCGGGCGCCCACGCTGATGCCCGGAATGTCACCACATAGTTTACCCAGACTGAGCAGTGCTTGTCCGGTGAAGCAATGAACATGGGCAAGCAGCGGGCTGGAAGTCGTTGATGAGGGCTCGAAGGAAAAGTCCTCCGCCAGGCGCGGAATGACGCCGCCTTTCGCCGGCAACCTGCCATCGAGGGCGCCGGCTTCGAAGAAGCGCATGTGCGGCACAAGGTCGCGAAGTTCCGGTCGCAAACTCAGGTCGGTGACGTAGCCGGTCGCCAGAATGAGAAAATCGGCCCGGCCAGTGGTGCCCGTGGAGGTATCGAAGGCCAGGCCTTCGTGTTCGCTGCGGATCTGCGTGATCGACTGCCCGAAGTGGATCTCCAGATTGGTGGCGTGTTGCAGACGCTGTACCGTGCCGTGTGCCGGTGGCGTGCGCTGCGACTGCAGAAAGCTCAGCGTGTCTGCCCGCCCGGCGGCGTTCAGTGAGGCGTAACCGTAACGATGCCCCGCGTGCGTGAAGGCCTTCCAGTAGTTGATCTGCGTATAGCGGGTGCCACGCATGTAGATGTCGACGTGGGCGGCGCCCGCTTCGAGCGCCGTGGCGGCGGCGTCCAGCGCGGAATCGCCGCCGCCCACGATGGCGATCTTCCTGCCCCGCAGGGGCGTGAAATCGATGGATTCGCTGCTGTGGCGCCAGTAGCGCCGGTCGACCGACGCCATGTACTCCGGAACATTGGGGCCGCCGAGCCCGTCCATGCCGGTGGCCAACACCACATGGCGGGCATGCACCACTACATTCTCGGACCCGCTTTCTGCGGCGCTGAACTCGAGGCGGGCCAGC
>JAEZGR010000227.1 GCA_023437255.1 Pseudomonadota bacterium
TGAGCGACCCTGGCGTGCACGCCCGCTGTCACGCCGTGCGACGACCTCATCGAGATACACCGTTTGCCAGCCACGCTGCGCCAGATCCATCGCAAGAAGCGCTTCTTCGCCGCCCATGAACAGCGGCGGCCAATACCCCCCGGCTTCGTAGAAGGCACGCGTGCGCATGACGCATGCCGAGGCCGTGAAGTCGAGCACCTGGGGGCCGGGCAGGCCTCTGCGCTCCAGCGGGCTGGCCGCCAGCGCGACACAGGCGGGGTCGGGTACATCGGTGTCGCCAAGCAGCACACGCGCGCTGACGACGCCCACCGCGGAATGTTGCTCGAGCACGCCCACTGCCCGCTGCAGCGCCCCGGGCTCCCACATGACAGAATCGTCGCAGAATGCGACGTAGGGCGTGTGCACATAGGCCACCGCAATATTACGGGCGGCTGCACCGATATTGCGGCGACTGCGGATCAGCAACACGGCAGGAAAGTCGCGGCTGACGGCACGCGCAGTGCCGTCGGAGGAGCCATTATCGACCACGATGACCGGCCATTCCGGTGCGAGGCGCGCGAGTGCGCGAAGCGCCTGGAGCAGCTGTACCCGCCTGTTGTGGGTCACTACAACGACCGTACCGCGTTCGAAAAGTGTCATGGGATGCGTTTGTGATTAAGTGTTTTTATTCAGCATTTCCCGTGCCACCCCCGCACGCTACCGCAGGGACGACGAAGATTCGTCCACATCTCCCAGTGCGCCGTATTCCTCAAGGCGGTTGTAGAGCGTCTTCAAGCTGATTCCCAGCATTTCCGCCGCCGCCTTCTTGACCCCGCCACACTGCTTGAGCGTGGCAAGAATCAACTGACGGTTTGCATCGGCCAGAGGCACCCCCACAGGCACAGTGATCTCGGAACCCCAGCCGGCCGAGTGCGAATCGAGCGAAAAGGCATTGAAATCGCCCGAGATGACGTCATCGGCCAGAATGAAGCTGCGATACACGTAATTGCGCAGCTCGCGGATGTTGCCGGGCCAGTGGTACGCCAGCATGGCCTGCTGGGCCTCTTCGGAGAAGCGCTTGGCCGTGCCGTATTCCCGATTCAGCGCATCGAGGAAGTGCTCGGCAATCATCAGGATATCGCCCTCGCGCATGCGCAAGGGCGGCAGTTCGAGAGGAAAGACGCTGAGGCGGTGGTAAAGATCTTCGCGCAGCGTGCCCTTAGCCACGGCCTGTTCGGGATTCCGGTTGGTGGCCGCCACGACCCGCACATCGGCAGCAATTTCGTCGTGGGCGCCGACCCGCATGAAGCGGACGGTTTCCAGCACGCGCAGCAGACGGACCTGGAGCTCGATCGACATTTCGGTGATTTCATCGAGGAACAGGGTTCCGCCGTGCGCGCGCTCGAAATACCCTTTGTGCTGGCGATCTGCTCCCGTGAAGGCGCCCTTTTCGTGACCGAACAGCTCGCTCTCGATCAGGTTGGGCGAAATGGCACCGCAATTCACGGCCATGAAGGGCTTGTCGCGCCGGCGGCTGGCGAGGTGGATGGCCTGTGCTGCCAGCTCCTTGCCCGTGCCGCTTTCTCCCACCAGCAGCACGGTGGCCTGGGTGGGTGCGACTTTCTCGATGTGGGCGCAGAGCAGCTGGATGGCAGGCGACTTGCCCACGATACGCGAAAAGGCGTCCTCGGTGCCGGGCTCTTCTTCGCCGCCCGGTGCCGCACGCTTGAGTTCCTCGAGAATGCCACGCAGCCGGCGTAGCGGGACAGGTTTCAAAAGGTAGTCGACAGCACCACAGCGCAGCGCCTCGATGGCGCTTTCGACACTGGAGTGCCCTGTCATGAACACCACGTGACACCCGGAAAGCTCCAGCTTCTTCCAAAGCTCCATGCCGTCGCCGTCGGGCAACTGCATGTCCATCAGCATGACATCGGGTTTCTGGCGCTCAATCTGGATGCGAGCCTGGCGTATGTCTCCCGCCTGCGACACGGTGTAGCCGACGTCGGCAGCGACTTCTGCAATCAACTCGCGCGTAGCCGACTCGTCGTCGGTAATCAGTAAATGCGGCATAAGGCCTCGAAAGTAGAAGGTGTAGCCACGATTCGAACCATGCTACATGGTTTCGCTGATACGGAACGTAAGGACTGATCTCATTTGCAACCAAATACAAAGGAAAGATTCCCCTGTGCAGCGCGAGAGTTTAGACTTGCGCCATGATTCCGTCATCGAAATTCCTTGGGCGGTCGCCCGCCGCCTTCGAAATGGCGCGGGCGATCGTAAAGGCGGCGCCCACCGACGCCAGCGTCCTCATCATCGGAGAAAGCGGAACCGGCAAGGAAGTTGTCGCCCGCACCGTGCACTCACGCAGCAAGCGGGCCGACGCCCCGTTTGTTGCCATCAATTGCGGCGCAATCTCTCCTTCGTTGGCCGAAAGCGAACTGTTCGGCCATGAAAAGGGCAGCTTCACGGGCGCTGTGGCGCGCGCCGTCGGATGCTTTGAAAGGGCACATACAGGCACACTGTTTCTCGATGAAGTAACAGAGATGCCAATGTCGATTCAGGTGCAGTTGCTGCGCGTACTTGAAACCGGCACCTTCCTGCGTGTGGGGGGCAGCGAGCCCGTCAGCGTCGATGTGCGCATCATTGCTGCAACCAACCGCGATATTGCCGATACCGTCAAGCGAGGCACCTTCCGCTCAGACCTGCTCTACCGCCTAGCCGTGTTTCCGGTAAAGGTCCCGCCCCTGCGCGAACGCAAGACCGACATCGCTTACCTGGCTCAAAAGTTTCTCGAAGAATTGAACGAGCGCGAAAAAGGCAAGAAAGTGTTCTCGCCGGAATCGGCTTCCCGACTGCAGCAGTACAACTGGCCGGGCAACATTCGTGAGCTCAAGAATACGGTCACGCGCGCCTACATTCTTTCCGAGGGCGACGAGATCGACATCGCCCCCATGCGTCCGTTCTTTCGCGACATGACGCCGGTGCTGCGCCAGGGCTCCCTGCATATTCCCGTGGGGACATCATTGGCATCGGCCGAACGCTCCCTCATTCAGGCGACGCTCGAACACTTCCAGAACGACAAGAAACGCGCCGCCTCGGCCCTGGGCATCAGCACACGCACGCTGTCGAATC
>JAEZGR010000239.1 GCA_023437255.1 Pseudomonadota bacterium
GGGGACCATCGCCCAATTCATGGAACTCAGCAACGATTCCGGGTTCTTCACCGTCGACGCCGCCTGGAACTTCGGTCCCGGCAAGGACTGGAGTTACTACGTCGACGGCGGCGTCAAGAAACTGTCGGTCGGCTGGCGGGTCTCGTGGGATCCGGCGCTGCTCGCCCCGGAACTGGGGCCGGGCAGCACGATTCGGTACGACCGGACCGATGCCGCGCCGCCCGTCGTGTTCGACAGCGCCGGCAACCCGTTGATGGCGGAACAGACCATCAACGCGATCACCCTCGATCCCGCGTCGATGCCCGACCCCGCGGCCACCACCGACCGGCTCGCCGCGGCCCTCGCGCCGGTCGCGCCGCTGGTGACCGCCGACGTCATGCGGCAGAAACTGGCCGAGGATCCGGGTCAGCCGGTGGTCGCGGTGCTCCTGCGCGATCAGGACTACCAGTACCTGGAGAAGAGTCTCACCGGCATCCCCGGGGTGGTGGTCGACAAACAGCCGAAGCTCATCACCACCGATCGCCGGATCGTCACCCCACTGCTCGACCCGCTGCGCACCGTCTGGCAACTCAACCGCGATGCCACCGCCGGTTGGGCCGTCAACATCGTCGAACCGGACGGCACCCTGCGGCAGCAGGTGGGCTACCAGGGACCGCCCGGACCGGACATCCGCGCGACCCTGGATTCGCGGCTGCAGCTGGCCGCCGAGAATGCCGTCGTCAGTGCCGGCACGCCGGCCGCGATCGTCGCCATCCGGCCGTCGACCGGCGGCGTCGTGTTTGCGGCACACAACAATCAGGCGTTCGAGGAGGGGCCCATCGCCTTCTCCGGGTTGTATCCCGCCGGCCCGTCCCTCGACATCGTGCGGGAGGCCGCGGCGCTGCAGGCGGGTGTCGAACCCGCCGTGGTGACCGACGACGACCTCGAACGAGCCGGCCGGCAGCTGGGCGTCGGCCTGGACTACGAGATGCCGGGCCTGAGCCCCGAGACGGCGGTGCTGACCGCGGCGCAGTCGGGCGTCGAACCGGTGATGAAGGCGAAGAACGGTTTCGAGCAGCAGGTGAGCCCGTTCGGTCTCGCCATGATCGCGGCGTCCGTCGCCCGCGGCAGCGCGCCGCTGCCGATGATCGTCGAGGGGCAGCAGGCCACTGCGAAGAACCTCGAGGATCCGCTGCCCGCGGAGGTCACCGAGCGCCTGCGGAACCTGATGCGCGACAACGTGCAGACGGGTCCGGCGGCGCTGCTGAAGCAGTACCCCGACCTGATCGGGATCGCCTCGGGCAACGACACCGACCGCTGGTTCTTCGGCGCCCGCGGCGACCTCGCCTTCGCGGTGTTCGTCGCCGACGCCGACGGCGGTGACCGGGCCGTGAAGATGACCGACCTGCTGATGAAGGAAATGGCCAAGCCCGCCGAGAAGTGACCCCGCCGCGAAGCGATCCGGCGCGGGGCGGAGGGGCCGGGTGCGGCGGGCGCGAATACGGTGGGGGCATGACCTCTGACTCGACGCCCGGATCGTGGCGGCACTACGGACCGCCCTCGCTGCCCGGCCCGTTGGCTGCGGCCCTGGAGTCGTTCGCCGAACGCGGCTACGAGGGGGCGTCGATCCGGGAGATCGCCGCGCGCGCCGGACTGTCGGTACCCGGTCTCTACCACCACTATCCGTCGAAGCAGGCACTGTTGGTGGGCCTCGTGCGGCTCATCATGACCGACCTGCTCGACCGGAGCCGCCGGGCGCTCGCCGAGGCCGGGGACTCGCCCCGGGCACAGTTCGACGCCGTCGTCGAGTCCCTGCTCCGCTTCCACATGTTCCGGCGTGAACAGGCGTTCGTCGCCTCCACCGAGATGCGCAGCCTCGAGGAGTCGGCGCGCACCGAGTACGTCGGGATGCGCGACGAACAGCAGCGAATGCTGGACACCATCGTCGAGGACGGGGTCCGCGCCGGCGAGTTCGACGCCCCGTTCCCGACGGACGCCAGCCGGGCCGTCACGACCATGTGCGTGGCCGTGGCCGGCTGGTATCGCCCCGACGGCGAACTCGGGCCCGACGAGGTGGTGGAGCGTTACCTCGGGATCGCCCGCGCGGCCGTCGGCGCGCGCTGACGAAACACCGGTATCGGGGCGGACGCCCCGGTCGCGTGCTACCGGTTTCCGAACCGGCGGCTGCGCGCTCATGGGGGAGAGCGATCCGCGCGAGGGGCGTCGTGCTCGGACACAGCTACGGGGCCACCGTGATCGGTACCGCGGCACTCGACGACCGTTCGATCGACGCCGACGCCCTGGTGTTCGTCGGCAGCCCCGGGGTGAACACCTCCGAGGTGGAGAACCTCGACATCGTCGGGGTCGATCCGGCGGAGAACGGTCGGTCTGCTCACCGAAACCCTGGGGGTGCTGCCGCCCGGCCTCAGCCTCAGCCTCGGCAGCCCCGCACTGCCGACCGCGCTCGTCGCCGGGTGACCATTCCGTGCGACGACAGCAACGTGGTCGAGAGCGGCCCCGTCGACTTCCAGGTCGAGTACTTCGTCCAGGGCGTGCCGCCGGGACGACCCGCGCACGGTGGTGGCCCAGCTGCGCGCCTGGCCGACGCCGTCGAGCACACCCGGGC
>JAEZGR010000370.1 GCA_023437255.1 Pseudomonadota bacterium
GGCTGCTGATGATGAGCGCCATGTCCGTGTCGGTGCCGGCGCCCAGGCGCACCGCCATGTCTCGCGCCCGTGTGTTCAGGTCGGCCAGCTGCGTATCGAGCGCGGCGCGCCCGAGATTCAGGCCGGCTTCCAGCGCCGTATCCACCCGCACGTTGAACCACGACTCGATGGAACGCGACATGAACTGAACCGACAGCACGTAAATCAACGCACCCGGCAAGATACCGATGAGCGTGAAGTACAGCGCAAAGCGCGAAGTCAGCCGCGCACCGAACTGGCGCCGCCGCACCTGGCGCATGAGCCGGGCCGCCAGCACCACCACCCAGAACAGCATGGCCGCGGCCAGAATGCCGTTCAGCACCAGCAGCACGTCGTAGCGCTGCGCGAAGCGCGAGGCATTGCCCGTGGCCCAGGCCAGCAGCGCCAGCAACGCCAGCGCGCTGATCGCCGCAACGACCAGCGCGATGCGCGAGGCCCAGCGCACTAGCGCGGGAGCCCGTCGCTGGAGATCGAAAAGCTGAAGTCTTTCCATGGCGTCGAAAGCGACCAGGCACTGCTGTTCAGCGCATCCACACGGAACGGGCGCGCCAGCAGCGAGGTATCGAGACGCACGCGCAGGCGCCCCACGTAGAGTTCATCGGCGTCCAGCTCAGAGGCCGGCAAAACATCCCATCCGCGGATCTTGCGCACCATGAGCAGCGCGTCGTCCAGCGAGGCCTCGGGCAGCGACAGATCGCCCGAGCCCACGCGCCACTGTCGCGTAAGCGCGTTGTACACCACGCGCCAGGTGCGCTGCGTCTTGACCACCTCACTGTCGAACCACCAGCGTCTTGGGCGCCGAATTTCAAGATCGGCGGTGAAATACAGGGTGACGCCGCGCTCGGCAAAGAAGCGCAGCTCGTCGGAAATGGGAAGATGAACGTCGGCGTCAATGAATAGCCAATCGTTTTCAAGCACGGGGGCGATGCTCAGAACGACGGGGCCGCTGTATTCGAGATCGAGATCCGCTTCGGTAGAGGCTTGGTCCGCTTCGGCATTGACGTCAACGCCCTCTTCCGTCTCGACCACCGGCGCTTCGGTGCCTGCTACGGAGTCTGCTCCGGTGCCTGCGCCGGTGTCTGCTACGGAGTCTGCGCCGGTGCCTGCGCCGGTGTCTGCTTCTGCGGGTGTGGCGCTTGTACCCGCGGCAACATCACCCTGCGGGGCGGGCGCCGGCTGCGATTGCGCGTGCACCGGCCCTTGCAGGGACAGAAAAAACAGAAGCACCAGACACCGCAACCCCATGACGACCCGAGACGTTCTCGAAAAGCTGACAACCGTCATTGTTGACGAGTCACTCTTTCTTGGCAAACAGGGCGTAGTAAAAACCGTCACCGGTCACCGGGAAAGCGGCGTCATCGTCGGCCGACTCGCTCTGCCCCACAGGGGTGATGGGAAGAATCTGGCCCGGCGCGGGCAGGCGCTGCGCATCGGCGTGGCGTCGCAGGAAGGCCTGTGCCTGCAGCTCGCCCTCTTCCGGAAAGATCGAACAGGTGGCGTACAGAAGATGCCCGCCCGGCCTCAGCACGCCCCACAGCGCGTCGACGATGCGCTTCTGCAACGCCGCAGTGCGGGCGAGATCCTCTTCACGACGCAGCCAGCGAATATCGGGATGGCGGCGCAGCACGCCGGAAGCAGTGCAGGGCACGTCGGCCAGAATCGCGTCGTAGGGTTCGCCATCCCACCACGCCCGTACATCGGCAGCGTCAGCGCACACCAGTTTGACCTGGTCATGCAGCAGACCCAGACGCTCGAGCGTGTCGCTGACACGGGCCAGCCGTGTCGGGTCGAAATCCAATGCGGTGAGCTGCAGATCGGCCTGCTCGAGCAGATGCGCGGCCTTGCCGCCCGGCGCAGCACAGGCATCTAGCACCCGCATGCCGTCGGCCACCGGCAGCAGCCGCCCGGCCAGCTGAGCCGAGAGATCCTGCACCGACCACCAACCCTGCTCGAATCCAGGCAAGGCCTGCACGGGGCGCGGCGCGGCCAGCACAATAGCGCCCGGCATGGGCGAAAACGCCTGGATGCCGGCAGCCGCAAACGCGTCCAGCACGTGCTCGACCCGCGCGCGCCGCGCATTGACGCGCAGGGCCAGCGGCCCGGGGCGATCGGCAGCGGCAAGCAGCGCCTGCCAGTGCTCGGGATAGGCTTGTTGCAGATGCTCCACCCACCACTGCGGATGGTTGTATTGTGCTAGGGGATCGCGCAGCGCCTGCGTTAAAATAGCGGGTCTTTCGCGCAGGAAATGCCGCAATACACCGTTGACCAAGCCCTTGAAAGGTTTCAGCTTCTTGTGAGCGCCGGCGGCCCGAACTGCCTGATCCACCACCGTGTGCGGGGCATATACGGGCACTTCGCGCCCGGGGCGCCAATTCGATTCAGGGTCGGCAGCTGCGGCAGCGGTTTCCAGCAGCGCCAGCGAAACCCGCAGCAAGGCATCCAGCAACGTGTTGGGGGGCTTGCGGGGAACCAGGGCGGTGCGCAGTGCGGTGGCCAGCCCCAGGCGGCGCATGGCATGAAACGAAACGGCCTGTGCCGAGGCCCGCAGCGCGGCGTCGGTGGCGGCCAGGCTGTCGGAAAGCGACCGCCCCGCCATGACAGCCTGAACATTCTGCGCGGCCGCGAGTAGGGTGTCTGAAAGCGAGATCCGGCCGGGCCGGGAAGGCGTATCCTGCACGTGCGAAAAAACCCGCAAAGTCAAAATCGTATCACTTTTCACAACGCGCAATGCGCGCTACGAGGTCATTCATGAGTTCCCCCAAAGTCGGATTCGTCAGCCTGGGCTGCCCGAAAGCGCTTGTCGATTCCGAACGCATCCTTACCCAGCTGCGTACCGAGGGCTATGCGATCACGCCCGACTACGACAATGCCGACGTGGTGGTGGTGAACACCTGTGGCTTCATCGATAGCGCCAAGGCCGAGTCGCTCGAGGCGATTGGCGAAGCCATTGCCGAGAACGGCAAAGTCATCGTAACGGGTTGCATGGGGGTGGAAGAAAACCTGATCCGCGAGGTGCATCCGGCCGTGCTGGCCGTGACCGGCCCCCAGCAGTACGAACAGGTGGTGCGCGCCGTGCACGAAGCCGCCCCACCCAGCCGTGAACCCGATCCGTATCTCGATCTGGTGCCGCCGCAAGGCATCAAGCTCACCCCGCGCCATTATGCCTACCTGAAGATCTCTGAAGGCTGTAATCACCGCTGCAGCTTCTGCATCATTCCGTCGATGCGCGGCGACCTGGTGAGTCGCCCCATTGGCGATGTCATGGGCGAGGCAGAGCGCCTGGTGAACGCCGGCGTGAAAGAACTGCTGGTGATCTCGCAAGATACCAGCGCCTACGGCGTCGATGTGAAGTTCCGCAGCGGCTTCTGGAACGGCCGCCCCATCAAGACCCACTTCACCCAACTGGCCGAGGCGCTTTCTAACTTCGGCGTGTGGGTGCGTCTCCACTACGTCTACCCTTACCCCCACGTCGACGACGTGATCCCGCTCATGGCCGAGGGCAAGGTGCTGCCCTATCTGGATATCCCCTTCCAGCACGCCAGCCCGCGCATTCTGCGCGCCATGAAGCGCCCGGCCTTTGAAGACCGCACGCTGGCCCGCATTCACAAGTGGCGCGAGCAGTGCCCCGACCTCACCCTGCGTTCCACCTTCATCGTGGGCTTCCCCGGCGAAACGGAAGAAGACTTCCAGTACCTGCTCGACTGGATGTCCGAGGCCCAGCTCGACCGCGTGGGCTGCTTCCAGTATTCGCCGGTGGAAGGCGCGCGCGCCAACGAACTGCCCGACCAGGTGCCCGATGAGGTCAAGCAGGAACGCTGGGAACGCTTCATGGAGCACCAGCAGGCCATCTCCACGGCACGCCTTGCACAGAAGGTGGGCCGCGAGATCGAGGTGCTGATCGACGAAATCGACGAAGACGGCCCCATTGGTCGTTCAAGCGCCGACGCGCCCGAGATCGACGGCAATGTGTTCGTCTCCACCGAACGCAGCCTGCAGCCGGGCGACAAGATTCGCGTGCGCGTCACCGATTCCAGCGAGTACGACCTGTACGGCGAAGAAGTCGCCTGAACCGGAATCGGGACTGGGCCTGTCAAGGCCTAGAAAGCCCAGCGCAGCTGTGCCCACGCGGCATGGCTGCGCATGCCCCCGCCATACAGCCCGGAGTAGCGCGCAGAGATTTCCACATTGCGTGCAGGCGCTGCGGTAAGTCCCACGTTCAGCAGCGCAGCGTTGCGCGTCAGGGGCAATCCATCCGACGTAAAGCTGCGGCTCAGGGGGCCCTGTGCATCTGGGCCCGTGCCAAAGCGCAGCGTACTTTCCACGCCGGTGTTTCCCATCACATGCCGCCACCCCGCTACCGCGTCTAGCCAGAGCGGTCGCCCGCGAAACTGGCGTTCATGGCGCCAGCGCCAGCCCAGCGTCGTGGCATTCATCGTGCTGCTCGCCGCTTCCACCCCATGCGCAGCGGGCCCACCCGACTCCTGAAATGCCGGTGCCTGCAGACGCACCCAGGCGTGGCGTAGAAAAGGCCCGGCCGCGCGCAGGGCCGGCGCAATTTCCAGCATGGCCTGCAGACTGCGCCCGGTGTAAGTGGCGTTCAACACGTTGTGCAGGGGACCCGCCGTGACATGGCGCCGGCTGTCGATGCGATGCCACGCGCTCAGCAACGCTGCCGTCAGCTTTACCCCCTTCCATCGGCCGTGGGCCGTCAGGCCGGCGTAAAGCGTATCGATGCCGGCCCGGGCCTGCCCTTCTTCGCGTCTCAGCGTCGCCCGTTGCGCAGCCAGCACGCCGCCCAGGCGCCAGTCGCGGCCGAAGGGTGCATCGAGCCCCAGCACCAGGCCCTGCGTGTCGTGGCGATCGCCCGGTATGCCGTTGGAGCTTGCGCGACGGCCGGTGGCGGCGAAGGTGTGTGCCCAGGTGCGGACTGAGGAGTTGGAGAACGAAGCAACGCCTTGCTGCTTGTCGTGCATTACGGTCTGTACCGGCGGCGCTCCACTGGCGAAGATCGCCTCACGCACATGGCGGCTGTCTTCGAAAAGGAAGCTTCGCACCGAGGCGTGCCAGCTGCCTGAAAGCTGCCGGAGTGCGCTGCGCGCTTCGTCGCGCGTCAGGGAGAGCAGTGCATCCCGCAGGGGGTTAGGTTGGCTGGGTGGTGTCGTGTCGGCGATGGTCGGTTCCGGCGGCGGAAGCTCAGTCGAGGCTTGTGGCGGGTCAGCGTCCGTCGAGGGGTCGAGGGCATCGGGAGGATCAGACGCACCAGGTGGATCGGACGGTGGCGATGGGTCCGCCGGATCCGATGAATCTGTGGGCCCATTGCCGGGGGGCTCGGAGCCATCCGGAATATCGCCATCATCCGTCGGACCTCCTGCGTCACCGGGCTCGCCCGGCCCGCCATCGTCGACCGGTCCCCTGGGCCCGTCGCTGCCCGGGCGCTCGTCTCCGGGGCCTTCAGGGTCGCCCGGCACATCCGGGCTTCCGGGATCTCCATCGTCTGGCGGGCCGCTCTCATCCGGGGGATCAATCGCATCGCCGACGTCTTCGTCATCCGGCGTATCGCCGACATCGCCGATGCCCAGATCATTGCGGCTGAGCGACAGGTAAACATCCCCCACCTCGTACTCCAACTCGGGCGACAGGAAGGCCAGATTCGTGTCAACACTGTCGAAGGCGGTGCCCGCCAACCCCTCGCTCGCCGACAGAATGCGGTAGCGCCGTGCCTCTGCCCACTCCCCGGCTCCGGCCTCGGCCCAAACATCGCCCGCGAGTCGCGCGGTGCCGTGCACTGCCAGAAGATCACTCTCTCCATCGGGATACGCATTCACATGAAGCACACTACCCGGATCGAACACCACGTCACCCCACGATTGCAGCATGGCCGCTCCCTGGCGGCCGCCTGGCGCCACCATGCCGCCGCTGTGCACATGCATGCCCGAGACCCGGCCACTGCCTTCGAGGCGAGCGCCCCTGTCGATATCTACCTGACCGGCGACATTGCCATCCACCACCAACGCCCCGGCGGCGACCCGCAGCGTTGAATCGCCTTGGACCATACGTGTGAGTCTCAGATTGCCCTCGCCGGTCTTTACCACCGGCACCAACATATTCACGTTGTGGGCAAACGTGGCGGTACCGGAATCAACGTGCCAGTGCGCCTCATCCTCCATGCCCGGCAAAGCCGTATCCCCCGCCCGTGGCGCCGTCACCCGCACGATGTTTGACACCTGGGCGCCGGCCTCCAGCTGCAGCACCGTACCGCGTTGCTGATCCAGGTTGTACAGCGGCATGCCTGCCGCCGACGTGCCAGCCAGCACCAGCGTTCCTTCGCGCAACACGGTATTGCTCGTATGGCTGTTGGCCCCGGTTAATGCCAAGGTGCCGTGCCCCAACTTCTCGAGTGGCGCGACGATTGGGGCGGAATCCGATGACACGGAGCCGTTCAGCCTGAACTCCACGCCCGGCCCGATGGTAATGCGACCGGGCTTCGATAGCACGATGTCGCGATCTGTAGAAAAAGAGTGGTGAATGCCGAGGGTCTGTCC
>JAEZGR010000002.1 GCA_023437255.1 Pseudomonadota bacterium
GACCTACAACAACGTGCTGTCGGTACAGGCGTCGGCCGGTACGCGCATGAACGAAATTGCTTCGCTCGACATGAGCGGCAATGCGCGTGTGCTTGACTACAAGCAGCAACTCTCGCAGCTTGAAGACCTCGATTACTACACGGCCATCACGCAGCTGCAGCTGCGCACCACCGCGCTTGAAGCCGCTTCCATGGCGTTCCAGAAGATTCAGAACACCAGTCTGTTCAATATGAATCGATAAGATGCAAGCCTCAGTCGCGGAAAGCACGTACGCGACCGGCGATGCGTTTTGAGGCGAGCACGCCACACAGGGCCACATCATCCGCAAATGCGCGATATGTGGCCTTTTTTCTTGGATTGCCTTCCTTAACTTTCTGACAATATTCGTATACTATTGCCTACTATTATGCAACGCAGGCATGTCGACACGTTCGGCAGGCTAAAAGAATCAAGCGTGTTTTGGAGGAGGGGTCGGCGCGGTGTGTCTGTGCGTGCTGAATGCTTCATTCCCCTTCCTGAAGCACATTAGCGAGTCACTCAATGTTCTTTCCCCGTGAATTCCGGGTCCTTCGTGCCGTGGTGCTGGCGTGCGTCGCGACGCGCGCGGCCTGTACCACCACCGGCAACCGTTTCGATACCGCCGATCTGCGCTTTCTGGTGCCCGGCGAAACCTCGCTCAGCGAAGCCACTCAACTGCTGCAGGGCGAGCCCGTCAACGTTTATCGTCGTCTCGACGGCTCGGCTATCGCCCGTTGGTCCGTGACCGACACGCTGGCAACCGATGCGGTGTACTTCAACCAGGAACTCTGGCTGGCCTTTGATTCCGCCGGACGCTTCGAGCGCATCGTCAGAAGCAACAACGTGCCGATGGCGAACCAGTTCCGCGATGGCCGCCGGGTCGACCTCCCCACACCACAGCCTGTGCAGCAAGCCCAGCCCCCCAGCCCCTTTGCCAGCACGGCCGTCAGCTATCCGCTCGCCAATTAAGCCCAATTCCATTTGTCACACCCTCATCAGAGTTCAGCCATGTCAGAATACGCTTTGCATCCGTCCGATCCGGACGCAACCCGGAATTCCTCTAAAAAGGCCAGGAAATCGCCCAAGGTGAAATCCCGGCAGAAATTCCGTCTGGCTGACGTGCGTGTCGGTACCATGCTTCTGTGGGTGCTGGGCCTCTTCATGGTTCTGCTCATCGCGCTGGGCGGCCTGGGTGGCTACTTCCTGTGGCAGAACATGCAGTCCATGCAGCAGCTCGAGAAGCAGGATCAACGCTCGGAGCTCGCCTCACGTATCGGTTCCGAAATGATGGCGGCCCGTGTGAACCTGCTTTCGGCCGCCCGCTATCAGCAGGAAGCCGGCGAAAGCAACAACGCCCAGCTGCGCGATCGCGCCAACCAGGCGCTGAACGATGGCAAGAAGCGCCTCGACACCGTTCGCGGGTATTTTGCCGAGTTCCGTAAAACGCTGGCCGACATGGGTCAGGAGCGCCGCGAAGCCACCCGCATCATCGGCGCGTATCAGCCCTACATCGACGACAGCGTCGACCCCATGGTGCAGGCGCTTGAAAGCAACGACTTCGTCACCTTCTATTTCGTGAACAACGAGTTCGGTGAGGCGCGTGCCGAGAGCTTCCAGAAGGCTGTGGACGACTTCAACGACAAGCAGGCCGAGATCCGTGCCGCCTTCTTTGCCGACGCAGAAGGCGCGCTGTATCGTGCGCTGGGCGCCATGGGTATTGCCATTCTGGTGGGCTTCATTCTGATGGTCGCCATTCGCGTGATCTTCGGCCGCATCGTCGTGCGCCCCCTGGTACAGGCGGGGCAGCACTTCGATCGCATCGCCAACGGCGACCTGACCCATCGTGTGCAGGTGACCTCGCGCAATGAAATCGGTGTGCTCTTTGCAGCTGTGCGCCGCATGCAAGACAGCCTGACCCGTACCGTGAGTGTGGTGCGTCAGGGCGTGGAAGAGATCAACACCGGTTCGCGCGAAATCTTCGCTGGCAATACTGATCTTTCCAGCCGGACCGAGCAGCAGGCCGCAGCGCTGCAGCAGACCGCAGCCAGCATGGAAGAGCTGGCCAGCACCGTGCGCCAGAACACCGACAACGCCACCGAGGCGGATCGCCTGGCCAAGGGTGCGTCGGGCGTTGCAGCGCGCGGCGGTGAGGCCGTGACAGCCGTGGTCAGCACCATGACCGAACTGTCCGACAGCTCGCGTCAGATGGCCGACATCGTGAACGTGATCGACGGCATCGCCTTCCAGACCAATATTCTGGCGCTGAACGCCGCCGTAGAAGCCGCCCGTGCGGGCGAGCAGGGCAAGGGTTTCGCAGTGGTCGCCGGTGAGGTCCGCTCACTCGCGCAGCGCAGCGCGCAGGCCGCCAAGGAAATCAAACAGCTCATCGACGAGTCGCTCGCGAAGGTGGAAGCCGGAGCCCGACAGGCCCGCCAGGCCGGTGAGGTCATGACAGAGGTTGTGGGTTCGGTAGAAGGCGTGACCACCATCATGGCCGAGATCTCGTCGGCTTCGCATGAGCAGGCCGAAGGCATCGAGCAGGTGAACCGTGCGGTGCTGGAAATGGACGGTGTGACCCAGCAGAACGCCGCGCTGGTGGAAGAGGCGGCCGTGGCAGCCGGCTCGCTGCAGGAACAGGCAGCCCGCCTGGCCGAGGCCGTGGCCGTGTTCAAGATCCACGCCAGCCAGGTGATCGACGAGCAGGCGGAAATGTTGCGCGTGCAAGGTCACCGTGCACCGAGCATGGCGCTGCAGGCCAGCTGATCTGATTGTTGATTGAGGCAGGCGGCCGGCTCTTGAGCCGGCCGTTTTCATTTGGGTGGTTAATTCCCTGACAAGCCTTGAACCACACCACCCATGGTGTCGTAACCATCCTGGAAAAGCCGCTCCAGGAAGGGCGTGATCTGTGGCAATACCACCGCCAGAATGATGAGTCCCACCGTCAGGCTGATCGGGAAACCCACGGCAAACACCGACAGCTGCTGCGCCGTACGGTTTAGGATCCCCAGCGACAGGTTGATGGTGAGCAGCACGATCATCACCGGCAGCGCCAGCAACAGCCCCGAGACCACGATCTGCTCGCTCCATTCCAGCAGCACGCCCCAGCCGTTCACGTCCAGTTCCATGCCGTTGATCGGCAACACTTCAAACGTGCGCACGAGCCCGCCGATCATGAGCAGGTGG
>JAEZGR010000052.1 GCA_023437255.1 Pseudomonadota bacterium
AGGCGATACGCAACTACATCAAGGCGGTCGGCAAGGGCCTGAACAAGGTCATGTCGAAGATGGGCATCTCGACCTATATGTCGTACACCGGCGCCCAGATCTTCGAAGCGGTCGGCCTGTCGAGCGAATTGGTGAACAAGTATTTCACCGGCACCAGCACGCATATCGAGGGCGTGGGCATCTTCGAGATCGCTGAAGAGGCGCTGCGCATGCATGCGGCCGCCTTCAGCGACGACCCCGTCCTGAAAGACGACCTGGACACAGGCGGCGAGTATGCCTGGCGCGTGCGTGGCGAAGAACACATGTGGACGCCCGATGCAATCGCACGCCTGCAGCACGCCACGCGCGGCAACAACTACAACACCTACAAGGAATACGCCCAGCTCATCAACGACCAGTCCCGTCGTCTCATGACACTGCGCGGGCTGTTCGAATTCAAGGTCGATCCGGCACGGGCGATTCCGCTTTCCGAAGTCGAACCGGCCAAGGAAATCGTGAAGCGCTTCGCAACCGGCGCCATGTCGCTGGGCTCGATCTCTACCGAGGCGCACGCCGTGCTGGCCGTTGCCATGAACCGCATCGGCGGCAAATCGAATACCGGTGAAGGCGGCGAAGACGAGTTGCGCTATCGCGCCGAAATGCGCCAGGGCAAGAGCCCGATCCGCAAGGGCGAAACGCTCGCCTCGTTCCTGGGCGCCGACCGCATCGAAGCCGATGTGCCCCTGACGCAGGGCGATTCGCTGCGCTCGCGCATCAAGCAGGTGGCATCGGGCCGCTTTGGCGTGACCGCTGAATACCTGAGCAGCGCCGATCAGATCCAGATCAAGATGGCCCAGGGCGCCAAGCCCGGCGAGGGCGGTCAACTGCCCGGCCACAAAGTGTCGGAATACATCGCCAAGCTGCGTCACTCGGTACCCGGCGTGGGCCTCATTTCGCCCCCTCCGCACCACGACATCTACTCGATCGAGGATCTCGCCCAGCTGATTCACGACCTGAAGAACGTGAATCCGCGCGCTTCCATTTCGGTCAAGCTGGTTTCGGAAGTGGGCGTCGGCACCGTGGCTACGGGCGTGGCCAAGGCCAAGGCCGACCACGTGGTCATTGCCGGCCATGACGGCGGCACGGGCGCCTCGCCGGTCTCGTCGATCAAGCACGCAGGCACCCCCTGGGAACTCGGCCTGGCCGAGACCCAGCAGACATTGGTGCTGAACAATCTGCGCTCCCGAATCCGCGTGCAGGCCGACGGCCAGATGAAGACCGGCCGCGACGTCGTGATCGGTGCGCTGCTGGGCGCCGACGAGTTCGGCTTCGCGACCGCACCGCTGGTGGTGGAAGGCTGCATCATGATGCGCAAATGCCATCTGAACACCTGCCCCGTGGGCGTGGCCACCCAGGACCCAGTGCTGCGCCGCAAGTTCCAGGGCAAGCCCGAGCACGTGGTGAACTACTTCTTCTTTGTTGCAGAGGAAGTGCGTGAAATCATGGCCCAACTGGGCGTGCGCCGCTTCGAAGAGCTGATCGGCCGCGTCGAACTGCTCGACACGCGCCGTGGCGTGGAACACTGGAAGGCGCAGGGCCTGGACTTCAGCCGCCTGCTGCATGCCGTACCTTCCGAAGAGCCCGTGTATCAGGTGCTTGAGCAGAACCACAACCTCGACAAGGCCCTCGACCACGAACTGGTGT
Organism: Pseudomonadota bacterium; assembly: GCA_023437255.1. GTDB lineage: Bacteria > Pseudomonadota > Gammaproteobacteria > Burkholderiales > Burkholderiaceae_B > Yanghanlia. The sequence continues at coordinate 1,684 of JAEZGR010000052.1, forward strand.
CACGCAGCCGTGCTGCGCTCGAGCGCGGCGACAAGGTGTCGTTCATCATGCCGGTGCGCAACCGTAACCGCAGCGTGGGCGCGATGCTGTCGGGCGAAGTTGCCCGCCGCTACGGCCACGAAGGTCTGCCCGACGACACGATCCACATTCAGCTCAACGGCACGGCGGGGCAAAGCTTCGGGGCTTTCCTGGCGCACGGCGTCACGCTCGATCTGGTGGGCGAAGCCAATGACTACGTGGGCAAGGGCCTCTCCGGCGGCCGCCTGATCGTCCGCTCGCCGAATGACTTCCGCGGCTTCGGTCCCGACCACATCATCGCCGGCAATACCGTGCTGTACGGCGCGCTTTCGGGCGAGGCCTACTTCAACGGGGTGGCGGGTGAGCGCTTCGCGGTCCGGAATTCCGGCGCAACCGCGGTGGTGGAAGGTACCGGCGATCACGGCTGCGAATACATGACCGGCGGCACCGTGGTGGTGCTCGGCGAAACCGGGCGCAATTTCGCTGCGGGCATGTCGGGCGGGATCGCGTATGTCTGGGACCCTGACGGCAGCTTCCAGCGTCGCTGCAACACCGCCATGGTCGAACTCGAGCCCGTGCTGCCGCATGCCGAACAGGAGGCGCGCGCCGAGCGCCATGTCTGGCACTGCGCCGTGCCCGGCGGTGAACGCGAAACCGACGAAACCATGCTGCGCCGCCTGATCGAGAACCACTACCGCTACACCGGCAGCTTCCGCGCGCGCGACATGCTCGACCAGTGGGACCGCACGCGCCGCGAGTTCGTGAAGATCATGCCGGCGGAATACCGCCGCGCCCTGAGCGAGCTGTGGCGTGCCGCCAACCCCGAAAACATTGCTGCCTGAGGAAGAAAAATGGGCAAGATCACTGGATTTCTGGAACTGCAACGTCTGGAAGAGCCCCACGAGGCACCTCAGGTTCGTCTGCGTCACTGGAATGAATTCGTTCACCGCCTGAGCGATGAGCAGGCGTCGCATCAGGGCGCACGCTGCATGGACTGCGGCATTCCGTTCTGCCACAACGGCTGCCCGGTCAACAACATCATTCCCGACTGGAACGACCTTGTGTACCGCGGGCAGTGGCGCCGTGCGCTCGACGTGCTGCATTCCACCAACAACTTCCCCGAGTTCACCGGGCGTATCTGCCCGGCACCGTGCGAAGCCGCCTGTACTCTGAATATCAACGACGACGCCGTCGGCATCAAGTCGATCGAGCACTTCATCATCGACAAGGGCTGGGAAGAAGGCTGGGTGGTTCCGCAGCCCCCGGCACGCAAGACCGGCCGCAAGGTGGCGGTGGTCGGTTCCGGCCCTGCAGGCCTGGCCTGTGCGCAGCAACTGGCACGTGCCGGCCACGCCGTCACGCTCTTCGAGAAGAGCAACCGCATCGGCGGGCTGTTGCGTTACGGCATTCCCGACTTCAAGCTCGACAAGTCGCTAATCAACCGGCGACTCGCGCAAATGGAGGCCGAAGGCGTGGAGTTCATGCCTTCCACCTACATCGGCAAGGCCTCTGACGCGCCCGAAGGCGTGGCAGTGCGTTCACCTGAAGAGCTGAAGGCGGAATTCGATGCCGTGGTGCTGACCGGTGGCGCCGAAACGCCGCGCGACTTGCCCGTACCCGGTCGGGAACTGCGCGGCGTGCACTTCGCCATGGATTTTCTGCGTCAGCAGAACATGGCCAATGCCGGCGACCGCGTGGCGCGCCAGATCAGTGCCCGCGACAAACACGTGATCGTCATCGGCGGCGGTGACACCGGTTCCGACTGCGTCGGCACCAGCAACCGCCAGGGGGCGGCCTCGGTCATTCAGTTCGAGCTCATGCCCCGTCTGCCCGACGTCGAAGACAAGCCCCTCACCTGGCCATACTGGCCCGCACGCCTGCGTACCTCTTCCTCGCATGAAGAAGGGTGCGAACGCGACTGGGCGGTGGCAACCAAGGCCTTCGAAGGTCGCAATGGCAAGGTCGAGAAACTGATCGCCGTGCGGGTGGAATGGTTCCGCGACAAGGCCACCGGCCAGATGAAGATGCGCGAGGTCGAAGGTTCGCAGTTCGAACTCAAGGCCGACCTCGTGCTGCTCGCCATGGGCTTCACGTCGCCCGTTCGCAACGTGCTCGATGCCTTCGGCGTCGATAGCGACGCACGCGGCAACGCGCGGGCTGACACCAACACCTACCGCAGCAATGTCGACAAGGTGTTCGCGGCCGGCGACATGCGCCGCGGTCAGTCACTCGTCGTGTGGGCTATCCGTGAAGGACGCCAGTGCGCCCGCGCGGTCGATGAGTTCCTCATGGGCAGCAGCACGTTGCCCCGCTGAGCAGGCACCGCACCAGACGCCGCCCACCTGAAAGG
>JAEZGR010000006.1 GCA_023437255.1 Pseudomonadota bacterium
TCGTAGGGGCGCAGACGTTCGAGCTCCGCGGCGAAGTAGGTCTCGAAATCGATGTCGTACTTCGCGCTGATTTCGCTGAACCGCAGTGGCATGCTGCACATCAGGATCATGATCACTTCGCGGCGCAATACGTCGTCGGTGGAAAGGTCATAACCCCGCTCGACAGGCAGCCTGCCCTGGTCTAATGCTTCGTAATAGGCATTGACGGTACGAACGTTACCGTTATACGAGCGACCCACCTTTCCGATAGCCGAAACCCCAAAACCAACGAGGTCGCATTCGGCGCGCGTGGTGTAGCCCTGGAAGTTCCGATGCAGCGAATTGTCTTGACGCGCCCGGTTCAGCTCGTCGTCGGGTTTGGCGAAATGATCGAGCCCGATATACACATAACCCGCTTCCAGCAGGCGCCGGGTCGAGAGCAGGAATATCTGCAAGCGCGTTTCCGCCGACGGCAGCTCTTCGGGCTTGACCATGCGCTGTGCCTTGAAGCGTGAAGGCAGGTGGGCATAGTTATAGAGGGCAATTCGGTCGGGCGATATCCGGATCACCTCATCGATGGTGCGCGCGAAACTGTCGAGGCTCTGGTGCGGCAGCCCGTAAATGAGATCGGCATTGACGGATTCGTAGCCTGTGTCGCGACTGGCCTGTACGGCCCGTTCGACCATCTCGACCGGCTGGATGCGGTTCACAGCCGCCTGCACGGCCGGGTCGAAGTCCTGCACACCGAAGCTGCAACGGTTGAACCCAAGGCCGGCCAGGAACGACAAGGTGCCTTCATTCACCGTACGCGGGTCGATCTCGACGCCCAGTTCGGCGTCGGGCGTGAATTCGAAATGGCGCCGGGTCTGGTCCATGAGCATGGACAGTTCATCATTGCTCATGAATGTGGGCGTACCGCCCCCCAGATGCAGCTGTACCGTACGCCGGTCTGGCCCCAAATGAGGAGCGAGCAGGTCCATCTCCTTGCACACGTAGCGCACGTATTCGGCGGAACGCCCGTAATCCTGCGTGATGATCTTGTTGCACGCACAGAAATAACAGAGCGAGCGACAGAACGGCAGATGGAAGTAGACCGACAGCGGCGGGTTCTGCGGCGACTGAGCACGTTCGTTCAGATACGGCAGAAAACGCTCTTCCTTGAAGGCGTAGTCGAAACGGTCGGCGGTAGGATACGAGGTATAGCGCGGGCCGCTGGTGTCGAATCGACGCACCAGGGCCTCGGAAATCTCGATGTCGGGGAAAGCGATGGTAGGGTCTGGCGTGTTGGTCGTGGCGACCATGGGCGTACTCCGGAACGCGACCGCCTGCCGACGGCGCGCGCGCCCGACCGGCACACGGTCTGCAACAAGGTCACATTGTCAGTGTACCGCCGCCGGGCTTCTTTGATGCATCTCAAGGTTGGTGCTGGATTCCGCGGCCCGCCGTAGACCAAGAATTTTTCTGAAAAATCATAAAAATAGGCCTAATCGCGGCGAACATACCCCGTACATATCGTATTATTAGTAGCTTCGAATCTGTAGTTTCCCTAATTCAGCCACCTGATGTCGCTAGTCCTCATACTCGCCTTGCCTTTCCTGGGTAGCATCGTTGCTGCCTTCATGCCGTCGAACGCGCGAAATGTTGAGGCTTGGCTTGCAGGGCTTCTGGCACTGGTCTGTGCCGGGCTTACGATCGGCCTGTATCCCACGATATTCGGCGGCGAAGTGGTGCGCACCACGCTGCCATGGCTGCCCGAGCACGGCGTGAATCTCAGCCTGCGCATGGACGGCTTTTCGTGGCTGTTCGCCATGATCATCACGATCATGGGTGCGCTCATCGCGCTCTACGCCCGCTACTACATGTCACCGGAAGACCCGGTGCCGCGCTACTTCTCGTTCTTCCTGGCATTCATGGGCTCCATGCTCGGCGTGGTGATGTCGGGCAATCTGATCCAGCTGGTGATCTTCTGGGAACTGACCAGCCTCTCATCATTCATGCTGATCGCCTACTGGCATCACCGGCTCGACGCTCGCCGAGGGGCGCGGATGTCGCTCACCATTACAGGCGCGGGCGGTCTGTGCCTGCTGGCCGGGGTGCTGATGATCGGCCACGTGGTCGGCAGCTACGACCTCGACGTCGTGCTGGAGTCGGGCGACCTCATTCGCAGCCACCCGTGGTACACCACCATGCTCGTGCTGGTGGCGCTTGGCGCCCTGACCAAGAGCGCGCAGTTCCCCTTCCACGTCTGGCTGCCCAATGCCATGGCGGCCCCCACGCCCGTTTCGGCCTATCTCCATTCGGCCACCATGGTGAAGGCGGGCGTATTCCTTCTGGCCCGGATGTGGCCGGTACTGGCGGGCACGCCCGAGTGGACATGGATCATCGGCGGTGCCGGCGCCATCAGTCTCCTGCTGGGCGCTTATGCCGCCACCTTCCAGACCGACATGAAAGGCGTGCTTGCCTATTCCACCATCAGTCATCTGGGGCTCATCACGCTCCTGCTGGGTATGGAAAGCCGCCTGGCGCTGGTGGCGGCGGTGTTCCACATCATCAACCACGCCACATTCAAGGCCTCGCTCTTCATGGCAGCCGGCATCGTGGATCACGAGACCGGCACGCGCGACCTCAGCCGCCTCTCCGGCCTGTATCGGAGCATGCCGATCACTGCAACGCTGGCGATCGTCGCCGCTGCTGCAATGGCCGGCGTCCCCCTGCTGAACGGCTTCATTTCCAAGGAAATGTTCTTCGCGGAAACGGTCTATGTCAGCACCAACGAGTTTGCCCGCATCGGTCTGCCCCTGCTCGCGGTCGTTGCCAGTGCTTTTAGCGTGGCGTATTCATTGCGCTTCATTCGTGAAGTGTTCTTCGGCCCGCCTCCTTCCGCCGACCTGCCTCGAGCGCCCCATGAGCCGCCACTCATGATGCTGATTCCCAGCGCGGTACTGGTGGTGAGCTGTCTGGTGGTCGGCATGATGCCGGGGCTGTTGCCAGGGCCGTTCCTGCACACTGCGGTCGAGGCGCTGCTGGGCAAGGCCACTCCGCAATACAGCCTGGCGGTGTGGCATGGTTGGAACCTGCCCCTGGCAATGAGCTTTGTGGCACTGATCGCCGGCATCATTCTGCAGATGCTGCTGATCCGGCGCCAGCACGCGCGCCCCGGGCATACCCCCTTCATCTATCGCTTCGATGGCCGACGCACGTTTGAAGCGATTCTCGAGGCGCTCGATATTGCAGCTTCGTTCGTGCTGGAACTCACGCGTTCGCCGCGTCTGCAGCCTCAGCTGTTCATCATTGTGCTGCTCACGCTGATCGTGACCACTCTGCCACTGCTCGGTGGCCCGTGGATGCAGCCCGAAATTTCGACCGCGCTCGACCCGTGGTTTGCCCTGTTGTGGGTGACCGGCTGCGTATGCGCAGTCGGTGCGGCCGCCAGCGCCAAATACCACCGACCGGCGGCGCTCATGCTATCGGGTGGCGCCGGCCTGTGCACCGTGATCACCTTCGCATGGCTTTCCGCACCCGACCTCGCCCTTACACAACTCACGGTCGAAGTCGTGACCATGGTGCTCATTCTTCTGGGCCTGCGCTGGCTGCCGCCGCGTGTGCAGGGCGAAGGCGAAGAGTATGCACCCATCCGCAACGTGATCTTTGCGGTGATGCGGCGCTCGCGCGACTTCATCATTGCCATTCTGGCCGGCGCCGGATTCACGGCCATCGCCTATGCCGTCATGACTCGGCCCCACCCCGCCGGCATCTCAACTTTCTTCGTCGAGAAATCGGTGCCTCTGGGCGGCGGTGCAAACGTAGTCAACGTCATTCTGGTTGACTTCCGTGGTTTCGATACGCTTGGCGAGATCACCGTGCTCGGCATCGTGGCCCTATCCGTATATGCGCTGCTGCGCCGCTTCCGACCCCCACCCGAAACCATGCAGCTTCCCAACGCCCGAAAGTTCGTGGCCTACGAGGGCAAGCTGCTCGACCGCTTCAGCGAGCCTGACCCCAAAGCGCTTTTGCCTGACGGCGTCATGAAGGTGCCCACCGTGCTCGTGCGCCTGCTGCTGCCGCTTGCCGCAATGGTATCGGTGTACTTCCTGATGCGTGGCCACAACCTGCCGGGTGGCGGCTTCGTGGGCGGCCTGATCATGGCGACGGCCATCATCATTCAATACATGGTGGGCGGCGTGATCTGGGTCGAAACGCGTCAGCGCCTGCACCCGCAATACTGGATCGCCTTCGGTCTGCTGGCTGCGGGCACCGCCGCCATGGGCGTCTGGTGGGCCTCCAAGCCATTCCTTTCGTCGGTAGCAGTCGACTTCCACCTTCCGCTCATCAGGCACATCCATCTGTCGTCGGTGCTGCTGTTCGACATTGGGGTCTACACCCTCGTGATCGGCGCGACCGTGCTGATGCTGATCGCCCTCGCTCACCAATCGCTGCGCCTGTATCGCAAGCCTGCGGCCGCTCCCGAGCCGCAGGACGACGGCCCGCCAATACAGGAGCAAAACTGACATGGAACTCGTACTTTCTCTTGCCATCGGCGTGCTGGCGGGCTCCGGTATCTGGCTGCTGCTTCGTCCGCGAACCTTTCAGGTCATCATCGGACTCTCGATGATTTCTTACGCCGTCAATCTGTTCATCTTCTCGATGGGCCGCGTCATCCTCGGCGTACCGCCGGTCATCAATCCGGAGTCCGCCGATCCAAATCTCTATGCTGACCCGTTGCCCCAGGCTCTGGTGCTCACCGCAATCGTGATCGCCTTTGCCACCACTGCGCTCTTCCTGGTGATTCTGCTGGCCGCACGGGGCTTCAGCGGCACCGACCACGTCGACGGACGGGAGGCACAGCGGTGACAGCATTGATGCAGCATCTTCCCATTCTGCCGGTCGTGATCCCGCTCATGTTCGGGGCGCTCATGCTGATCGTGCGCGACAGCAATCGGCGTGGCCGGCTTGCGCTGGGTTTCATTTCCATCGTCGGACAGCTCGCCGTCGCCGTCACACTACTTGCCCTGTCGGCGGGCTATATCCCCAACGAATGGCCTGACGGTGTCGGGGTCTACCTGCTGGGCGACTGGCCTGCTCCCTTTGGCATTGTGGCGGTTGTCGATCGACTTTCCACGGTCATGCTGGTGCTCACCGCCATCCTCGGGCTCACGACCTGGATCTACTCCACGGCCCGCTGGGACCGCGCCGGGGTACATTTCCACGTGCTCTTTCAGTTCCTGCTGATGGGCCTGAACGGCGCCTTCCTCACCGGCGACCTCTTCAACCTGTTCGTATTCTTCGAGGTGCTTCTGGCCGCCTCGTACGGTCTGGCCATGCACGGATCGGGCCGCGCCCGGGTCAGTGCAGGCCTGCACTACGTGGCCGTGAACCTGGTGGCGTCCTTCCTGCTGCTCATCGCCATGGCGATGATTTACGGCGTGACCGGCTCACTGAACATGGCAGATCTGGCTGCCCGTGCGGGCGAGCTGGGCGGCCCGGACCGGCGCCTCTTCGAGGCAGGCGCGGCGATTCTTGGCATTGCCTTTCTCATCAAGGCGGCCGCCTGGCCGCTCAACTTCTGGCTGCCCGCCACCTACGCCAATGCCTGCGCACCGGTCGCTGCCGTTTTCATGATCATGACCAAGGTGGGCGTGTACGCGATGCTGCGGATCGGGTCGCTGGTGCTGCCTACAGGTGCGCCGGCGGCCTTCGGAGGGGAATGGATGTTCCCCCTGGGTATCGCCACACTGGCCTTCGGACTCGTTGGACTGATCGCCGCGCCTCAGCCCGAACGGCAAGCCAGCTACTGCGCAATCATGTCCTCCGGAACCCTGTTC
>JAEZGR010000012.1 GCA_023437255.1 Pseudomonadota bacterium
CAGCAGAATGTTGAGCCCTTCGCTGCGGTGTTCCTGTCCGCCTTGCAGATACCGGGTCAGCAGCTCGGTGTCTTTTTTCAGGTGAGGGAAATCGTGCAGGGTGAGCCGGCCTTTGTGTGCGGCGTGCAGGATCTGTTGGCTCAGCTCCTCGTCTTGCGCGAGCGGATTCAGAATCACGCCTCGCAACTCGCGAAGCAGGATGAGTTTGCGTGCAAGCGGTTCATCGTCGTGATCGATTTCGATGAGACCGGAGGCGCGCAAGGCCCCGTCTCGGCGCAGCGCCGCCTGGACGATGTGCTCGTCGTACCCTGTGGCCAGTGACAGTGCCCGAATCATGCCTGCGTCATTACAGGCGATACGCGAAGGCGACAGCGCGCGGCGGAATCGCGGAAATTCCGCCAGGGCGGCCGCGAAGGCGAGTATGCCTTTTTCGACGTCGTTCAAGGACACCAGCTGATCCAGGCGTTCGATGTTGTGAAAGAGGGGCAGGGCGCTGCGCAGCCCACGCCGCCGCCAGCGTGTGCGGCTATCGGCCAGCATGGCCTTGATCATTCTGCGTTGCAGCGCTGGTGTGGCCCGCAGCTCGTTTTCCGTGGGTTTTGCAGCTGACGTGCGTTTGGCCAGGTAGCGCATGTACAGCGCTTCGGGAATCGTGTCGGGGCCCTGCCCGGGCGCGACCTCCACATCAGGCATCGCGGCCAGTTCATCGTGCAGCATGATCCCGGAAAACAGCTGTGCGAGATCGGTCAGCCCGGTGACCTCAATGAAGGCGCTGTTGCCGAATGCGCCTTCCAGGCCCGAGCGCGGTGGCTGTTCGAGCCAGCCCAGGCCTTGAGAGATATCGATCAGCCAGACCGCCAGGAGCGGTTGGTAAATCTCCATGCCGCTGTTCAGGGCGGCACGATCAACGGGCCTGGATGCCAGTTTCAAGTAACCGGGCAGGTGCTTCATGTGTGGTGCGACTCCTGTAAGGTGATACGCAGATCACCTTAGCCCGGGGGTGCGACCAACTGTGTCGCAACGACGAACCACGCATGCCGATTCAATACTTCAGTGTGATTTCAATCCTCTGCGCCTGCGCGCCCACGATGAATTTTGCCGCGTCGAAACCGGGTGCGCCGAAGGTGATCGACGGGTTGTTCGAGAAACCGACGCCTTGTCGGGGTTTTCCAAGAAAGCCGTATTCCACCTTGGTTTCACCCTGTCTGGCATGAAACACGGCGACGGCGTATTCACCCTGCGGCACGTCACCGAAATCACAGCGAGCCTTGCCCCCACGGATGGAGGCCTCCACGCCACGCAGCGCCCGTTCCTCGACACGCCAGCTGTCGGCATCGGCGAACAAACCACAACGCACCACGCCCGAGTCGCTGCGGGCTTGACTGATCTCGACCGTCAGTGGGCCTGAGAGCGCCGGCAGGGCCGGCAGCAGAGTGACAAGCAGCACACAGATGAGCGCGCCTTTATTGCGCTGCATGGAAATGGGGAGCTTCGGCATGAGCACCTCTCTGCGCATGTGCGGAAAGACGGTGGATGGTGGGGCATCGTCGGGCAGCAGTTTACCGGTCGGATGCAAGAAAGGCATCTATGGACCGGTGCATGCTGGTGGTCGCATCCGACATGAATCGTCGCAGGCCTCTCTAGCATGAGAGGTTCTGGTCATGCGGGAGATTTCTGTATCAATGAGTGCGACAGGTGTAGTGAAGGCGATGATGCCGCCACGGGCGGGTGCTGCCGCGCAGTTGCGGCTGTTCAGTGTAGATAGTGGAGGGCGCGAGACGCTGGTCACCACCAGTCCGCCCGTACCAGTGGGCGCGGCGGCCACGCTCGGCGGGCTGTTTCAGCAACCCTATCGCCCCAAGCTAGACACTCATCTGCTGCGCCGCATCTTCAACAAGGGCGGGCGCACGGCATGGGCCAGCTTCACTGCGGCCAGCGCAGGCGAAGCCGCCGCGCAGGCTGCCCGCAAAGACGAGTTGCGTCACGCCCAGGGTGTGCTGGTGGTCGTCTTCCTGTCGATGGAAAGCGAGATTGTCGCGAATATCCGCGATGCGCTCGCTGCCATTCATGATGCAGCCACCCAGACGGCCGTGAAGGGCTTTGTCGCCACGTACGACGAGACACTGCACGATGAAGTAAGGGTGTCGATCCTGATGACGGGCCTGTAGCGAAATTGAACCGTTGTTCGCGCAGATAATCAACTTTCAGTCGTCGGCAGAGGCTGCATCTGAATATTCCAGACATCATTTCCAAAACCATTCAGCCATCGCCGCAGCAGCAGGCTGTCGAGCATGGTGGCGGTAATCTGGTAATGGTCCTCCGTTTCTTCGACGTGCTGGTCGTGCGAGAGCGGCGACTCCTGCAGGTGTGCGCCCGCCGCCTTGGCGATGCAGAAGGTCAGTCGTACAGGATTGCCGTCGCCGTACTGGAAGCGGCCTTCATCTTCGTAGGCGCTCAGGTCGAACTCTGCCGGTCGTTCGAAGCGCAGGTCCGACACCTCGGCCTTCAGGATGCGGTGCACGGCCAGCGTGCGCTCATTGCTGTAGTCGCGAAAGCGGCATACCAGGTAGAGATTTGCCCCTTGCTGGGCCAGACCCAGAGGCATGATGTCATGCGTACGGCGTTGGCGGCGGGCGTTGCGGTAGTCGATCTGCAGCCAGCGGTTTTCGTACAGCGCCTGGCTCACTGCTTCGAACACACCCGGGGCAACACGGGGCGGCAGCAACGGCAACGTGGTGCTCACCACCCGTACCTTGCGGGTCCATTCACGCTCCAGCTGTGCATTCGAAGGGTCGTTCAGATTGATGCGCGCCTGAGCGAAGAAACCTTCCAGGGACTTGAGCAAAGGAGCAGGCAACAGCGGCCGGAGGTGTTCTTCGGCCAGTCTCAGCAGCAGGGACTCCTGTGCGGTCAGCGAAGGCAGGGACATGGCGTGCGCGCGTGGCAGCCACTGATAACCGTAGGGTTTGCTGCGATCGTCGCGCTCAATATCAAAGTGCGACGCCAGTTTGTCGAGATGCCGCTGAATGCTGCGCACGTCGCGATGGAAGCCGGCGTGCTGAAGCTGCTGATGCAACTCCTGTGCGGTGATCTTGCGGCCGCGAGGAATGCGGCGCAGGATCTCGAGGCTCAGCAGAACGGTGTCGAGGGTGTTGGTGCGTTTCATGTCCTAGGGAATTCAGCCCCCGGCCGCGCGGCCGGGCGTAATGTAAGCGCGCGTTTCAGCTGACCGGTATATTAGTCCGGTCGCTGTCGGGCAGCACGTATAGCACGAGAAAGATGTCAGACGCATTTTGTAATGAACTCACCGATCCACCCCGCGAATCGCTTGAGCTGGCGGTGGACTGGTTAAGAAAGGCCGATGGCCTGATCGTGGCCGCCGGCGCAGGCATGGGCGTCGATTCCGGCTTGCCCGACTTCCGGGGAAACGAAGGGCTCTGGCGCGCCTACCCGGCGCTGGGTCAAGCGGGTCTGGCGTTCACCAGCATCGCGTCTCCCACCGCGTTTCGTAAGCATCCCAGGCTTGCCTGGGGTTTTTATGGCCACCGGCTGGCGCTGTACCGCGCCACTCAGCCGCACGAAGGCTTTTCGATCCTGCGGCGCTGGGCCGAACGCATGCGTCACGGCGCGTTCGTGTTCACCAGCAACGTAGACGGTCAGTTTCAGAAGGCCGGCTTCGATACGGCCAGGGTGGCCGAATGCCACGGCAGCCTGCATGTCTTGCAATGCATGGACGCCTGCCATGACGGATGGTGGCCCGCTGATGCATTGCAGCCGGAGGTCGACACCGCCGCCTGCGAACTGATTTCGCCGATGCCCGTCTGCCCCCAATGCGGCGGCATGGCGCGCCCCAATGTGCTGATGTTCAACGATTACGAATGGCAATCTGAGCGAACCGACGCGCAGTTGAGGCGCCTGCGCGCGTGGCTCGCGAGGGTGCGCCGCCCGGTCGTTGTCGAAGTGGGGGCCGGGACGGCCGTCCCGACCGTGCGCTGGTTCGCGGAATCGCTGAAGGCGCCGCTGATTCGTATCAATCTGCGCGAAAGTCAGATCAGCACAGAATCCGGTGTCGGTCTGGCGAGTCGGGCGCTACCCGCGTTGCGAAGCCTTGACGCGCACCTGGTCTGAGTTCCAACACCCTGTTACTGGAATCTTAAACTGTTCAGTCCTGGTAAAGCTTGCTATCATTTTTTACCTTCCGGCTGCACTGGCAGTGAGGGGCAGCCACTGCGTACTGGAGAATACCTTTGAATAACAAGCTTCCAGCAGTAATAGCTGCGGCCCTGGCCGTGGCGACTCTCACCGCCTGCGACAGCAGCACCAATCACGCCGCCGCGCCTGACCCTGAACCTGCGTCCTCGCCCAATATTCTGTTCGTCATCATGGACGACGTAGGCATCGACCAGATGGCAACCTTCGGGTACGGGGGCCTGACGCCGCCTCGACTTCCCAACATCAACGCGGTGGCCGAGGCGGGTCTGCGCTTTCGCAACACCTGGGCCATGCCCGAGTGCTCACCAAGCCGGGCTGCCTTCTTCCTGGGACGGTATCCGCTTCGCACGCACATCAATCAGGCCATCGGGCCAAATGATCTCGCGATCTCGCAGGTCTCGCCATACGAAGCGACTGCGCCCAAGATCCTGAAGAAGGCGAATTACGAAAGCGCCATGTTCGGCAAGTTCCACCTGGCGGGCCCCGAAAACAATGAGGCGGGCAATTCGACGCCCGCCGTCCTAGGCTGGGATTACTTCTACGGATGGGTGGGCGGCCTGCCGGGTTCGGTCGACACGTCGGCCGGCGGCGTGGCGCCCGACAACACACACAGCTGCGGCTTCGTGCCCACTGCTGCGGCGGGCGGGGCCGATGTCGGGGCCTGCTACCAGCCCGACATGAGCTGCACGCCCATGCGCCATGATCCCCTGTCACATGACCCGGTGGGGCTGAAGTGTCTCGATGCCGGCGGCATTTTCGTGCCCAATCAGACCTGCGGAACGCCGCCGCGGTCGCTGGATTTCACAAAGCTCAACGGCTATTACGTTTCGCCGCTGGTCATTATCGAAGACGGCAACGTCGAAGAAGTGCCGCTCACTGATCCGCGTGCGCGCGGCTACCGGACGCGCATCGAGACCGATGCGGCCATCAACTGGATCAACACCCGTCCCAAGGATCGCCCCTGGATGGCGACGGTCAGCTACAGCGCGGCACACACCCCGTGGCAACCACCTCCCAGCGATCTGATTCCGGGCCACGACGGCACGGTGGTCGATACGCTCGATTGCAAGGCCACGGGTGCGGGTCGCGTGATCCAGAATCGCATGACCGAAGCGCTCGACACCGAGTTCGGTCGCTTGCTTGTGGAAACGGGCCTCGCCACGCGTGGCACAGACGGTCAATTGGTGTACGAGCCTGCGGCGAGCAATACGGTCATCGTGATCGTGGGTGACAACGGTACGCTGGCGGCGGCCGTGAAGCAGCCTTTCGAGGCGAGCCAGGCCAAGGGCACCACCTACCAGACGGGTGTCTGGGCGCCGCTCATCATCGCCGGACCGCAGGTCGTGGAACCGGGGCGTCAGGTCGAGCACATGCTCAACATGGTCGACTTGTTCCAGCTCTTTGGCGAGCTGGCTGGCGTCGACGTTCACAAGGAAGTGCCGCGCACCGTGGATTCTGTCAGTGTGCTGCCTTACCTCACGAATCCGCAACAGGGCAGCCTGCGCACCGTCAACTTCTCGATGGCCGGCCTCAACTACCAGGCCTTCGGCGGCAGCAACGGTCCCTGCGTCATCAGTACCGCCTGCACGCAGATTCCGACTTCCAAGAGCGTCTGCGAAGACAATCAGGGCGTCTGGTGGGGTCCCGGCTACGACACCGATTCCGATGTGGTGCCCAACGGCGGCGTAGGCTACAAGACCTGCGGCGAGGTCAACCAGGTCCGGTACAAGAACGGCATGTCGATCCTGGGCATCGTTCCGGAAAGCTCGGTTGCCGTGCGCGACGAGCGCTACAAGCTTGTGCGCAACGAATCGGTGGTCTACGTACCCGAGACCGACGGCTTCCAGTTGCAGAGTACCGATGAGCTCTTCGAGATCAATCAGGCGACCCCGGTGCCGTTGCTCGACACGCCCGATCGCAACCTGCTCGCGCAGGCGCCCAACGCCGACACGCTGCGCATCTACGACAACCTGCGCGGCAAGATGGAATCGTTGCTTGCCTCGCAACCCGATTGCCCGGGCGACGGCAACATCGATGGTGTGGTCGACGCCAAGGACCTCGCCGAATGGCGCCGCATTGCGCAGGCCTGGGGTCTGTCGAGCGTGTACGATTTCATGATCAACGGCGTCATGGACGGTCTGACTAACTCGCTCGACGAAAGCGTGATCCAGAACAATCTGGGCAAGACCTGCGATCGTTCTTATGGCGTTTACTAAGCTGCGACGCGCCGCGCTGTTTGGCGGCGTGGCAGTTCTGGGTGGTGCGTTGGCCGGTGCCGGCATGGCGTGGATGGTGCGTGCCGAATCCGACTCCGGGCCCGCGCAGCCGCCCCAGGTCATCGTGGGCGATGGCGTGTCCACCCCGGCGGGCATGGCGTGGGTGCCGCCGGGCGAGTTCCTCATGGGCAGCGACAGCAAGCTTGCGCAGCCCAATGAGCAGCCCGCGCATCCGGTTCGCGTGCAAGGGTTCTGGATGGACCTGACCCACGTCACCAACGACCAGTTCGCCGAATTCGTGCGTCAGACCGGTTACGTGACGACCGCCGAGCGCAAGCCTGACTGGGAAACCATACGCGTGCAGCTTCCGCCCGGTACGCCGCGCCCGCCTGACGAGGTGCTGGTGCCGGGTGCCATGGTGTTCGTGGGTACACAGGGGCCGGTCAGCCTGGCGGATTACTGGCAGTGGTGGCGCTATGTTCCGGGCGCCAACTGGCGTCAGCCGCAGGGCCCAGGCAGCAGCATCGCCGACAAGGGCGATCATCCTGTGGTGCAGGTCAGCTACGCAGACGCGCTGGCTTATGCCAAGTGGGCGGGCAAGCGCCTGCCCACCGAGGCGGAGTGGGAATACGCCGCTCGCGGCGGCCTGGAGCAGGCCACCTATGTGTGGGGCGATGAGCTCATGCCCGATGGCCGGCAACAGGCCAATTACTGGGATCCGAAGCAGCGCACCTTTCCGGTCGTGAGCCCGGAGGCCGGCGGTGCAGCCGGCACCCAGGCGGCCGGCACATTCCCACCCAATGGCTTCGGCTTGTACGACATGACAGGCAACGCGTGGCAGTGGGTGAATGACTGGTACCGCGCCGATTACTTCATTCAGCAGGCGTCTGCGGCGGCAAAAGGCCCCGTTGCCAACCCCCAGGGCCCCGACGATTCGTTCGACCCTTCAGAACCGGGGGTGCCCGTCAACGCTCCGAAGCGGGTGATCAGAGGCGGTTCCTTCCTGTGCAATGAAAGTTACTGCCTTTCTTATCGGCCCAGCGCCAGGCGCGGTGCCGATCCACACAGCCCGATGTCTCATGTCGGCTTCAGGCTCGTGAGCGACGCCGCGCCGCCGGCATCGGGTGTGAGCACCGCAGCGCGCTGAACTTCGCTGCGTGCCTGAAGCGCCAACCCTCATTCAGGAAGCGCGTGCTCTGCAATCCCGGCCCATGTTGGCGTGAATGATTTCGAGGTCTGCCTCGTTGGTCAGCCCGTCAAAGTTGAAGTCGTACCAGCTGCTGCGCCCGCCGTTCTCACGGCTGAAGCGGGTCCAGCCTTCGATGTCGCGGGCATCGACCACCAGATCGAGATTGCCATCGCCCGGGCATTGCACATGGCTGTCGCGCAGCCGGGCCATATCTGACTTCAGTGCTGTGTAGTTCTGTTCCTGCTCGGGCGTGAGCGCCGGTTGCGTGAGCAGATCGTAGATCGCGTAGTCGATGCGTGGCACCGGGGTGGCCTCGTCGACTTCGTAGAACTCGTCGGTGACCTCGAGCTGGCCCGTGGCGCAGCTCAGGGTTTCCTTCTGCACAAGTTTGTACGATGCGTTGCGGATGGCGCGCTGTGAGCTGGGCAGCAGATCGACGGCGCTGCCGCCCTGGGCGACCAGATAGGCGTTCACGTCGCAGCAGGTCTTCAGCCCCGCCTCGCCGGCGACGCCGCCCGGCCCGTACCAGATGCCGCCCTGATCTTCACAGACCGAGGCTTGCGGAAACAGCTGCGCGCAGGTGTTATAGGTGGGGATGACGCAAGGCGGGGGCGTGTCGGCGGGGTTCTGGATGTTCGACCCCGTTTCACTATAGTTGGTGTCGCGGATGGCGGCTTGAGCCGGGTTCGTGAGATAGGGCAGCACGGGCTGCGCGTCGATCTGGCGCGACTCCGGAATGGCGTCACGTACGTCCATGCCGGCCAGCTCGGCAAACAGGCTGAACATGTCGGCGGAGTTGACCATGTGGGGCAGCGTGCGCCCCGGCTCGGCCACCATGGGCCCGGCTACGATCAAGGGAACCCAGACCCCCGTCTGATAAGGGAAGCCCTTGGCACGGGTGGGGTCGAACGGCGCTTTGACGCTGGGGCCATACGTGCCGTTATCGCCCATGATGATCACCGCAGTGCGCGTTTCCTGTGGCCGGTAATCGAGGCTGCCGTCCTGGCGGTAGCGGGCAAGCCCCGCCTCCACAAGCAGGCGGCCGATTTCCTTGTCGAGCGCCTCGATCATCTGGTTGGTCAGGATGCGGGCTTCGGCGGTGCCGCTGCACGTGAATCCCGACGTCGGCACGGACCCCGGCGGCAGCAAGGAGTGAGGCGGTTGCTGCAGCGGGGTGTGGATCGCCGAGTAACCCAGGCTGAGCATCCATGGCTGATTCGCCGTTCGAGTTCGGATCCATTCGACCGCCCTGTCGGTTTCGATCACGCTTCGGTAACCGCGGTAGCGGCTGTCGGACACGGGCACCACTTCGGCGTTGCCGTCGGGGTGGTTGATGATCCATTCGCCGGTGTAGTAGCCGTTCTGCTCGCTGAAATCCAGATAGGACGGCATGGTGGGGCCACAGGTCTTGCCCGGATCAAAAATGCCGCCGCGCTCCAGGCACACGCGGCCCGGTGTGTCGCCGGCCGCCAGGTTCAGTGCGGTGCAGCTGCCGTCGGGCTGCCAGCAGGCGCCGGAATCTGCACCAATGGCGCTGTCGTGGCGTGTGGCGGGCACGAAGCCGCAGGTATAGGTGCCTTCGGGCGCCACGCCGCCCGCCGTGGTGTCGATGGGGTAGGGGCCGCCGTCGAGATAGCCTTCAAAATAATCCCAGCCCAGCTCGTGCATGGCCTTGTCACCCAGGGGGTGATTGGCCGGATTCAGGTCGGAACCGGTGACATGCATTTTGCCGATCACCGCATTCACATAGCCCTTCTGCTTGAGCAGCTTGGGCGTCGTGATCTCGTAGGGAGAGACTTGCGAGTTGGCCAGATCGGCGGTCACGATCGCGTTGCGCACGTCGGTGCGGAACGGGTAGCGGCCCTCGAAGAAGGTGGCGCGTGTCGGTGAACACGTCGGCATCGACCAGGCATTGCGAAAACGCACGCCCGCCTGCGCAATCACGTCGAGATTGGGGGTGTGTGCCGCCGTGGCGCCGCCATAGCCGAACACGGGCAGCTGATCGATGCCGAAGTCGTCCAGGACGATGAACAGGATGTTGGGCAGGTCAGTATCGGCGTCGGCCGTGCTGGAGTGCGTGCTGCTGTCGCAGCCGGCGAGCATGGCGGCCGAGGCCAGACAGGAGAGCAGGGCACGACGCTTTGCGGACACCGGAGTTCCTTGATGGACATGGAAGGTTGCAGTTGGAAAACATCGTAACGTCCACGGAGCCATCCTTCCAGCATTTTTTAGGTTTCAAGAAATGGTGGCGCGCGCCGCGCGACAGCGGGAAACCGTTCTTCAGCGGATGAGCTGGTTGATCTCGATGATGGGCAGCATGACCGCCAGCACGATCACCAGCACGATGCCGCCCATGATCAGGGTCATGGCGGGTTCAAGCAGCGCCGTGAGCGTCAGCGCACGCCGCTCCAGTTCGCTCGACAGGGTGCGTGCCGCCCGATCAAGCATGGCGGGCAGTTCACCCGTGCGTTCACCGCTGCCGATCATGTGGATGAGCAGGGGCGGGAAGACCTGTTGGGCCTGCAGCGCGGCCGCCAGAGCGCTGCCTTCCCGCACGCGTTTGATTGCATCCTTTGACGCCGCCCGCAGCCGCTCATTGCTCAAGGTGCGTTGGGCGGCCTCCAGGGCCGGCAGCAGCGACACCCCGCTATTGGTCAGTATCGCCAGGGTGGCGGCGTAGCGGGCGGTGTTCACGCCCAGCACGTAGCGGCCCGCGAGTGGCAGATGCAACACGCGTTCATGCCAGGCCAATCGGGCAGCGGGCATGCGCAATGTCCATCGCCACGCAGCGAACAACAGGGTGGTGGCCAGCAGCGTCAGCAGACCCCATTCGCGAACGAAGGCGCTGGTGGCGAGCATGGCGCGCGTCAGCGGGGGCAGGGTCTGCTGGGTGTGCACGAAAGCGTTGACGACTTGCGGTACGACATAGCTCAGCAGGAAGATCACCACGGCGATGGCCACGATCGTGACAATGGCGGGGTAAATGAAGGCGGTGAGGATCTTGTTGCGCAGATCGCCGCGTGATTCGATATGGTTGGCGAGCCGTTCCATGACCTCCGGAAGCTCCCCTGATTGTTCCCCAGCTTCGATCAGTGCGCAGTAGATGGGCGGGAAGTCGCGTGGATGCGCGGCCATGGCGTCGCACAGGCGGTGGCCCGCCCGAATGTCCGCCCGGACGGCCGCCACAACATGTGCCACGTGTCGACGTTCGGCCTGTTCCAATACCGCGGTCAGCGCCGTTTCCAGCGGCAGACCGGCAGCGAGCAGGCCTGCCAGCTGGCGGCTCAATCCGCCCAGTTCGCCGTCGCGCAGGCGACTGCCGGTCAGAGTCCGGCGCGCAGCGCTGTGCCCACCGGCCACCCTCCTTACCGACAGCGGCACGAGGCCGCGAGCACGCAACTGCTGGCGTGCGCCTCGTTCGGAGTCGGCGTCGATCAGACCGCGTTCTATGCGTCCTGCGGCGTCGGCGGCTTCGAATTGATAACTGGGCATGTCGCTGTATCCCTGCTCAGGCGTCGTGCGTCACCCGAGCGAGTTCCTCCAGGGTGGTGACGCCCTGTTGCACCCAGCGCAGACCGTCTTCGCGCAGGCTGCGCATGCCATGGCTGCTGGCGGTCGCACGCAGCGCGTGCTCGGTGGCCTCGCCGTGGATCAGTTCGCGCACATCGTCATCGATGACGAACAGTTCGTGTATGCCCGTACGACCCCGGTAGCCGGTCTGACGACACTCGTGGCAGCCCGCCGGATTCCAGGCGGCGGTGCCGTCTTCGTGGGGTAGTCGGCAGGCGGGGCAGAGCTTGCGGATCAGGCGTTGGGCGAGCACGCCCCGCAGCGTCGAAGCCAGCAGAAAGGGTTCCACGCCCATGTCGGTCAGGCGAGTGATGGCCGAAGTCGCGTCGTTGGTGTGCAGCGTGGCCAGCACTAGGTGCCCGGTGAGCGAGGCCTGCACGGCGATCTGGGCGGTTTCCAGATCGCGAATTTCGCCGATCATGATGATGTCCGGGTCCTGGCGCAGGATCGCGCGCAGGGCCGTTGCGAAATCGAGGTCGATGCGCGGGTTGACCTGAGTCTGCCCGATGCCCGGCAGATCGTATTCGATGGGGTCCTCGACGGTGAGGATGTTGGTGGTGGTCGTGTCGAGCCTGCCCAGCGCGGCATAGAGTGTGGTGCTCTTGCCGCTGCCGGTGGGACCGGTCACCAGCACGATGCCGTGCGGGCGATGAATCAATTCGTCGAGCCCCGAAAGAACGTCGGGCGCCATGCCCAGACGCTCCAATTCAATGAACCCTGCCGACTTGTCGAGCAGTCGAAGCACGGCCCGCTCGCCGTGGCCGGTGGGCAGAGTCGACACGCGCACGTCGATCGCGCGACCCCCGACCCGCAGGGCAATGCGGCCGTCTTGGGGCAGCCGCTTCTCGGCGATGTCGAGGTTGGCCATGATCTTGATGCGCGACACCAACGCGTTATGCAGCGCCCGGCGGGGGTTCACAATATCGCGCAAGGTGCCATCCACGCGATAGCGCACCACCGAATGGGTTTCGAAGGCCTCGAGGTGGATGTCGCTCGCGCCGTCGCGGGCCGCCTGCGTGAAAAGGGCGTTGATCATGCGGATCACGGGCGCGTCGTCGTGCGATTCCAGCAGGTCCTCGATCTCGGGGATGTCCTGCATGAGCCGGTCGAGATCCACCTCGTTGGCGGCGGCGTCCACCACTGCGGCGGCGTCGCCGGTTTCGGCATAGCCGGCCGCCAGCAGGGTGTCGAACTCGGCGTCGGTCACCTGCTGTTTCGGCAGCTCACCGTGGCGCCGCCGTATTTCTGCCAGCGCCCAGGCGGGCGTGCGTTCCGTGCACACCAGTCGGTGACCGGTCGCACCGGTCTGGATCAGGGCGCGGTTGGCCCGCGCCCAGGCGTAGGGTAGACGTGCGTTCACAGTGAGTCCTGACTCCGGCTGGGGGGCCGGGCGGGCGGCGGAGCCAGGCTGGGCGAAGGCTCGCGCAGATCCAGCAGACCAGTTTCGGCGTTGCGCTCGAAGGCGGGCAGCGGCGGCACGCCGACGTCCTTGGCAAGCCAGGTCGAGAGCGGCGGCAGATTTGCCTGTGCGGCGCGCATGTAGTTGTAACGGTCGAGCGTCACACCGGCGCTGTCACGTGGGCCGCGCACGATGTGTGGGCGCAGGA
>JAEZGR010000237.1 GCA_023437255.1 Pseudomonadota bacterium
CATCTGCGACACGCATGTGAACGAAGACCCGAGCGCCGAAGAGATTGCCGACATGACCATTCAGGCGGCCGAAGAAGTCAAACGCTTTGGCGTGGTACCGAAGATCGCTCTGCTTTCGCACTCGAACTTCGGCAGCCGGCCCACCGCCTCATCGCGCAAGATGGCGCAGGCCCGCCGGATCCTGGCAACGCTGGCGCCCGACCTTGAAGTCGACGGCGAAATGCACGCCGACGCGGCGCTTTCCGAAAGCATCCGTCTGCGCGCCTTCCCCGACTCCACGCTCAAGGGCCCCGCGAACCTGCTGATTCTGCCCAACCTCGACGCCGGCAACATCACGTACAACATGCTCAAGATGACCGGCTCCAACGGGGTGGCCATGGGCCCGATCCTGCTGGGTTCGGCGCGTCCTGTCCATATTCTGACCACGAGCGCGACCGTGCGTCGCATTGTGAACATGACAGCACTTGCCGCCGTCGACGCTCAGCAAGAAAAGGCGCAGCCCGTCACCACTTCGGCATAAGGCCGCCAACGAAAAACGGAGCCCGCAAGGGCCCCGTTTTTTTTGCGCACCTGCCTTGATCGGCAGGTGTGTGCCAGGGTACGGCCGCTTAAGCGGTCGGCACCTCGCGCTCTGCTTCGCCGGTGTACAGCTGACGCGGGCGACCGATCTTGTAGTTGGGATCGGACAGCATTTCGTTCCATTGTGCGATCCAGCCCACTGTACGGGCCAGCGCGAAGATGGCCGTGAACAGCGAGGTGGGAATGCCGATGGCACGCTGAACAATACCCGAGTAGAAGTCGACGTTCGGGTAGAGCTTGCGCTCGACGAAGTACGGGTCTTCAAGCGCAATGCGCTCGACTTCCATGGCCAGCTTGAACAGCGGGTCGTTTTCGAGGCCCAGGGCTTCGAGCACTTCCTTGCAGGTTTCCTGCATCAGCTTGGCGCGCGGGTCGTAATTCTTGTACACGCGGTGGCCGAAGCCCATCAGGCGAACGCCCGAGCTCTTGTCCTTGACCTTTTCCATGAACTCAGCCACATACGACAGACCGCCGTTGGCCTGGATCTCTTCGAGCATGGTGAGGCAGGCTTCGTTCGCGCCGCCGTGAGCGGGACCCCACAGGCAGGCCACGCCGGCAGCGATGGCTGCAAACGGATTGGTGCCCGAGGAACCGCACAGACGCACGGTGGAAGTCGACGCATTCTGCTCGTGGTCGGCGTGCAGGATGAAGATGCGGTCAAGCGCACGTTCAACCACCTCGTTGACCACATAATCTTCGCAAGGCGTTGCGAACATCATGCGCAGGAAGTTGCCGGTGTACGACAGGTCGTTGCGGGGGTACACGAACGGCTCGCCGCGCGAATACTTGTACGCCATTGCGACCAGCGTGGGCATCTTGGCGATGAGGCGGATCGCCGATACGTGGCGATGGTGCGGGTTCGTGATGTCGGTGGAATCGTGATAGAACGCCGACATGGCGCCTACCAGACCGGTCAGGACGGCCATGGGATGAGCATCGCGACGGAAGCCACGCAGGAAGTTCTGCATCTGCTCATGCACCATGGTGTGATGCGTGACCTGATGGTCGAAATCCTTCTTTTGCTCGGCGTCGGGAAGCTCGCCGTTCAGGATCAGGTAGCAAATATCGAGGAAGTCGCAGTTGACTGCGAGCTGGTCGATCGGATAGCCGCGATACAGCAGCTGGCCCTTGTCGCCATCGATATAGGTAATACCGGATTCGCACGATGCCGTGGCCATGAAGCCCGGGTCGTACGTGAACATGCCGGTTTCGCCGTACAGCTTACGAATGTCGATGACATCGGGGCCGACGGTGCCCTGATATACGGGAAATTCGACGGAAGGGGAGCCATCGGAGAACGACAGCGTGGCCTTTTTGTCAGACAGTTGCATCACATTATCCTCTAGTATTTATAGCTTTCGCATGATGTCCACCAGGCGCCGGATATCGGGCGTGTCGTACACGCCGGATGGCTCCTCGCGTCCAAGCAATACATCGAGCAGATCGGTGTCGCTCATCTCGAACAGCAGGGTCAAGGCGGAGACATCGGTGTCGGTGAGCTCCGCCTCGTACTGATCCAGAAATCGCGTGATGATCAGGTCATTTTCCAGCAGGCCGCGACGCGCCCGCCAACGCAAGCGCGTTCGGTCCAGGTCTGACAACTTTCTCATCAGGGATCCAAAGGGGTTTAAACAGCGTTAGATGGTGCGACGCACCAACAATTCCTTGATCTTGCCGATGGCTGCCGAGGGGTTCAGGCCCTTGGGACAGACGTCGGCACAGTTCATGATGGTGTGGCATCGGAACAGGCGATACGGATCCTCGAGGTTATCGAGGCGCTCGCCGGTCGCTTCGTCACGGGAGTCGGCGATGAAGCGATAGGCCTGCAACAGACCCGCCGGCCCGACGAACTTGTCGGGATTCCACCAAAACGACGGGCACGACGTGGAACAGCACGCACAGAGAATGCACTCGTACAGGCCGTCGAGGTGGGCACGCGCCTCGGGCGACTGCAGACGCTCGCGCTCGGGCGGCGGCTGGTCGTTGATGAGGAACGGCTTGACCGAGTGGTACTGATTGAAGAAGTGCGTCATGTCGACGATGAGGTCACGCACCACGGGCAGGCCCGGCAGCGGACGCAGCACGATGGGTTGCGTGAGCTCATTGAGGTTGGTCGTGCAGGCCAGACCGTTCTTGCCATTGATGTTCATGGCGTCGGAACCGCACACACCCTCGCGGCAGGAGCGACGGATCGAGATGCTGTCGTCGACGTCATTCTTGATGCGCACGATCGCGTCGAGCAGCATCTTGTCGGTCGGCTGCAGCTCGACCTCGAGCTTCTGCATGTAGGGGCGCTCGTCCTTATCGGGGTCGTAGCGGTAGATTTCGAATTTGACTATACGTTTTTGGCTCATTTCGTATCCTGCTTAGAACGTGCGCGCCTTGGGCGGGAAGCTTTCCACTGTCATGGGCTTCATGGTCACAGGCTTGTATTCCAGGCGGCTGCCTTCCGAGAACCACAGGGTGTGGCGCAGCCAGTTCTCGTCGTCACGCTCCGGGTGATCGCTGAGAGCGTGTGCTCCGCGGCTTTCGGTACGTGCGGCGGCCGACTTGGTCGTGGCACGCGCCACTTCGATCATGTTGGCCAGTTCCAGCGCTTCGACACGAGCGGTGTTGAAGACCTTGGATTTGTCCTTGAAGTAGATGTTCTCGACTTCCGGTACCAGACCTTCGATGACCTCGACGCCCTTCTGCAGCAGGTCGAGCGTACGGAACACGCCACAGTGGTGCTGCATGGCCATACGGATCTTGTTGCCGACGTCTTGTGCCTTTTCGCCGGACGTACGGGTTTCGAGGCGGTTGATGCGATCGAGTGAGAAGTCGATGGCCGATTGGGGAATGGGCTGGTGGCTGTGCTCGCGCTCGGGGTGCTCCGACACAATGTGGTTGCCGGCGGAGCGGCCGAACACAATGAGGTCGAGCAGTGAGTTGGTGCCCAGACGGTTGGCGCCGTGCACCGACGTGGCTGCGCATTCGCCGATGGCGTACAGGCCGTTGATGATGCGGGGCTCGCCGTTGACCTGGGTGACCACCTGTCCATAGATGTTCGTGGGAATGCCACCCATCTGATAGTGAATGGTGGGCACGACCGGGATCGGATCCTTGATGGGATCGACGTTGGCGAACTTGATCGCGATCTCGCGGATCGAGGGCAGACGCTTCATGATGGTTTCGGCGCCCAGGTGGTCGAGCTTGAGCACGACGTAGCTGCCGTCACCGCAACCGCGGCCTTCCTTGATTTCCTGGTCCATCGAACGCGAAACGAAGTCGCGCGGCGCCAGGTCTTTGAGCGTGGGCGCATAGCGCTCCATGAAGCGCTCGCCGTCTTTGTTCAGCAGAATGCCGCCTTCGCCACGCACGCCTTCGGTGATCAGCACGCCCGCACCGGCCACACCGGTGGGGTGGAACTGCCAGAATTCGAGATCTTGCAGCGGAATGCCTGCACGGGCAGCCATGCCCATGCCGTCGCCGGTGTTGATGAAGGCATTGGTGGAAGCGGCCCAGATACGGCCTGCACCGCCGGTAGCCAGCACGCCCTTCTTGCCTTCGAGCACGTAGATGTCGCCCGTTTCCATTTCGAGTGCGGTGACACCGAGCACGTCGCCGGCTTCGTTGCGCAGCAGATCAAGCGCCATCCATTCAACGAAAAACTGGGTGCGCGCAGCGACGTTACGCTGATAGAGCGTGTGCAGCATGGCGTGACCGGTACGGTCGGCGGCCGCACAGGCACGCTGCACAGGCTTCTCGCCGAAATTGGCCGTATGGCCGCCGAACGGACGTTGATAGATGGTGCCGTCGGGGTTGCGGTCGAACGGCATGCCGAAGTGCTCGAGCTCGTACACGGCGTGCGGCGCTTCACGGCACATGAATTCAATGGCGTCTTGGTCGCCGAGCCAGTCGGAACCCTTGACCGTGTCGTACATGTGCCAGTACCAGTCGTCTTCGCTCATGTTGCCGAGCGCGGCGCTCACGCCACCCTGAGCGGCAACCGTGTGCGAACGCGTGGGGAACACCTTGGAGAGGACGGCCACTGACAGGCCTGCTTCGGCCAGTTGGAGCGAACAACGCATGCCGGCCCCGCCGGCACCAACGACCACCACATCAAAGCGGCGGCGTGGGAGAGAAGAGATGACAGCAGCCACGGCTTAGAGACTCCAGAGAATTTTTGCGAAGAAGGCGATGGTGCCCGCCAGCCAGAGAATGGTCAGCACCTGCAGCAGCAGACGCAGGCCCGCACCCCGCACGTAGTCCATCCAGATGTCGCGCACGCCAACCCAGGCATGCCATGCGACCGACAGGAAGGCCACGGTGGCGAGCATCTGGCCCACGGGCAGGCCCAGACAGGTAAAGGCAAAAAGATTGCGCCAGTTTTCGTAGTTGAGCTCGCCCATGAACAGGAAACCGAGCAACAGAACCACGGTATAGATGGCCATGATGACGGCCGTGACGCGTTGTACGATGAAGTCGAATGTGCCGTAGTGTGCACCGACGACAAGCCGCTTTTGGCCCAGGCTTTGCTGATTCATTACCACACCCCGAAGAGTTTGAGACCCAGAACTACGGTAAGCGCGAGGCTGACCACCAGGACCGTGCCGGCCGACTTTTGAGCGGAATGCTTGTCGTTGCCCATGTGCAGGTCGAGCATGAGATAGCGGATACCCGCACAGAAGTGATGCAGGTAACCCCAGATGAGTGCCAGCAGCACCAGTTTGAACAGGGGGTTCGAGACCCATGCTGCGATGCCGGCAAACGTTTCCGGCGACTCAACGCTACGCCCGAAAAGCGGCACGATGACCAGCGGAAGACAGAGGAACAGGAGCGCGCCGCTGGCGCGATGCAAGATCGACGTCTTCGCCGCAAGAGGCATGCGGTTGAGGTAAGTGAGCAGTTGCGGCACAGTCAGATTTCTGTACTGTGGACGCCTCTTAGAAGCTGTTTCGGACATGGTGGCCTCGGAGTGATTGCAGAAAAACGATGTATTGCAAAGCGCAACCGGCATTTTCGCCGATTTGCCCGGCGGGCATCAAATCGGCATGCCGTCTGCGTCAGTTCAAACTGTTTCTATAGTGGAACCTTTCTGTCAGATACGAACCGCGACGCAACTCCATGGGCCGGTCGCCGTACGTATAAGAAATGCGTTCGACCTGTAAAAGCGGGTGGCCCGCAGGTACCGCCAGCAACTCCGCCTGTGTGTCATCGGCGGCTACGGCCTTGATCTTTTCTTCAGCGCGCACCATGCTCACCCCATACTCTGACTCGAACAGCGCGTACAGGGGGCTGCGGCTGGTTTCGAGCAATTCGGCGGTGAGCCCGCGAAACGGCGCACCCGGCAGCCAGATGTCGTCGAGAATGGTGGGCGACTCATCGAACGAGAGCAGCCGGCGCAGATTCACGACCGTTTCGCCAGAGCGAAGTTCGAGCAGCGCTGCCACGTCGGCGGGAGCCTTGAGACGGCGCACGTCGAGTATACGACTGCCCGACGTGGTCGGCTTGCCATCGTCGGGGGCCAGGCGCAGAAACCGGAAACGCACCTTGGCTTCGTGGTGCGTGGCCACGAAGGTGCCCTTGCCCTGACGCCGCAGCAGCAGGTTCTCGGCTGCCAGCTCGTCGATCGCCTTGCGCACGGTACCCTGGCTGACCTGAAAGCGCGCTGCCAGCTCGAGTTCACTGGGAATCGCTTCGCCGGGTTTCCATTCGCCACGATCGAGCCCCTGCAACAGCAGGGCCTTGATTTGCTGGTAGAGCGGGCTGAATGCCGCGCTGCCACCGGCACGATCAGGTTCCGGGCTACGGTCGGTGATGGATTCGGACATGAGCAGCGATGTTGCTATGACTGAAGCAGGTTCTGGATAACCGTAGAATTGTCGCACGCCTGACGGTTTCTGTCTAATACTCCTCTATCTTATATAAGATATAAGACAATTGACGCGGGGAGCGGATTTCGCTACGCTTTGCGCCTTGCATGCGCGTGCGAATTCACTCAGCGCGCAGTGCTTTTCGTCAGTGGCGGGCTCCGCTGCAGGCGCTACACGCTGCCTTCAAAAGTTTTACACTGACGCACGTCCGGATTTCCTTTTTACCCCTACTCTTCTATCGGAGACCTCCTCATGTCCAAACCCGCCATGCGCGTCGCCGTCACCGGCGCCGCCGGCCAGATTGGCTACGCCCTTCTCTTTCGCATTGCTTCGGGCGAAATGCTTGGCAAAGATCAGCCTGTGATCCTGCAGCTGCTCGAAATTCCCGACGAGAAGGCACAGAAGGCCCTGAACGGGGTCATGATGGAACTCGAC
>JAEZGR010000258.1 GCA_023437255.1 Pseudomonadota bacterium
CACCTTCCTGCTGCGCAGCATGTTCCGTAGCGACGGCCGGCAGGGGCTGGCCGGCAACGCCGGGTTGCTTCCCGCAGACTGGCTCGATCATGAGCTGGTGGCTGCCGCCGTTCGCAGCGTGGGCAGAACGCTTGGGCCCAGCGTCTTGGGGTACGGCGATCCGCAGGGCTATCGGGGCTTGCGGCAACGCATCGCCTCAATGTTGCAGGCGCAGGATGTGCCCGCGCATCCCGACAAGAACATCATGACGGTGGCGGGGGTGACCCAGGGCCTGGATCTGATCGCGCGTAGCCTGCTGCGACCGGGCGACGTGGTGTTGGTAGAAGATCCGGGCTGGTTTCTGATTTTCGGTCGGCTCGCGGCTCATGGGCTGCGCGTGGTGGGTGTACCGCGTCGAAAAGACGGGCCCGACACCACAGAGCTCGATCGACTTGCGCGCCTTCTTCGTCCGCGCCTGTTCCTGTTGAACACCGCGGTGCATAACCCCACCGGCCACACGCTGTCCGCTGGTGTGGCACATGAAGTCTTGCGTATCGCCGAGCGCCACGACTTTTTGCTGGCTGAAGACGACACCTACGCTGACCTGCACCCGCACACGCCGCTGCGGCTGGCCACCCTGGACCGCCTCGACCGCGTGATGCTGGTTGGTGGCTTTTCGAAGACGCTGGCGGCCAGCCTGCGGGTCGGCTATGTCGCGGCGTCTTCCGAGCGTATTCGTCTGCTCACCGACATGAAGCTGCTGGGCGGGCTGACCACTCCGGAACTGGGTGAGCAGGTGGTGGCGAGAGTGCTGGCCGAAGGCAAGCACCGTCGTCACATCGAGCGTTTACGAACGCGGGTGGATCAGTCGCGTACGCGTTGCCTGGCCATGCTGGCCGAACTCGGGTGCGCCCCCGAGCACCCGCCGCATGCGGGGATGTTCGTGTGGGTGGACACGGGTGTGGACAGCGAAGCGCTGGCGCGTCAGGCGGCCGCAAGGGGCGTGTTGTTTGCGCCGGGTGTCATGTTCTCACCGGAACAACGCCCTTCGACCTGGATGCGGCTGCCAGTGTCGATGGTCGATCATCCGCAAAGCTGGGAAATTCTGCGCGAACTGCTCAATGCGGCCAAGGCGCGTGGCGCTGCGAGGTAAACCGCGCACATACGCGCAGGGTCACTGACCCTGCGCGTTCAGGCGATACTGCCCGATCAAGGCTGCGGCCAGCGTTCGCGCTCCGCGAGCCGGCTGTAGGCGAGGCCGGCAAGTGCGATGTCTTCCAGGCCCACGCCAACCGCCTTGTACAGGTGGATCTCGTCGGCAGCCTTGCGCGCGACGCGTCCGGCGAGCAAATCGCTGAATTCCGAGATTTTGCTGCCAATGGAAAGCGATGGGTCGGCGAGCAGAAGGTCGCCCGCTTCCTGCATGGCCTGGGGGCGCCATTCCACCACGATGCTGGCGGCCCGCTTGAGCAGGGAGTCGTCGAGTTCGCGCGTGGTCGGCAGGCTGGAGCCGATCGCCGCGATGAAGGTGCCCGGCCGAACCGAAGCGCCGGAGAACAACGGCGTCTGTGAGCGGGAAGCGGTCACGATGATGTCGGCGGCTGCTGCGATGCCGTCCGGCGTTTCCCGCTGAACGGTCACGCCGGTCAATGACGCCAGGCGACGCTCAATGTCGGCCGGTGCATAAGGGTCATGGACCAGGATCTGACGCACGCCCAGCGTGCGGCTCATCTGTACAGCATGCTCGACGCCCTGCGTACCCGCGCCGTAGAGGCCCAGCACCCTGGCGCCCGGCAGTGCAAGGGCCTGTGCCGCGAGTACCGAGCAGGCGGCCGTGCGGATACGCGTGATGGCGCCTGCGTCGAAGGTGGCCAACGCTCGCCCGTCCCGCGTGGAAAAGAGCAGAATCACGAACGTGAAGCGCCCCTCGATCGTCGTATAGACCTTGGCGCCGGTCACGCCCTGGGTGGGCAGTACGGCGCCCAAGGTGGAAAGCTTCACGCCGCCGGCGTCGGTGCGCATGCGGGTCTGCATGGCGGCTTGACCTTCGCCAAGTGCCAGAAAGGCGTCCTGCAATACGTTACGCGCGTCGTCAGCATTGACGACTTCGTCGACCATGGCGTCTGAAATGTGCTGCATCGATGTTCTCTGTGTGGGTTCGGCGGGAGGGCGGGAACCACGCGCGGCTACATCGTGCATGGGCCGAGCAGCCCGGCGCGTTCCTGATCAGCTGGGGGTCTTGGGCACCCAGGAGACTTTGATGTTGCCATTCACGAATGTCTGGCAGGCCATGCGGTAACCCGCCTCGAAGTCTTCGGGTTTCAGATGCTTGCGCTCTTTGGGCTTGATCTTGTCGGTGTGCTCGAGGCCTTCTTCGATGCGGCACTTGCAGGTGCCGCACAGGCCGCCGCCACACTTGAAGGGAATGCCGCCCTGTTCCTTGATGGATACGCGCAGCAGATTGCTGTTCTCAGGTGCGGCGACGGTCTTGCCGTTGTTAGTGATGAAAGTGATTTCAACCATGATTCAGGAATTCGTTGTTGCAGGCGCCTCGCAGGGGCGCAGACGGGCGTCGAGCTTGCCGAAGCCGATGAGCTGCTGAAGCGAGGCGCGGGCCTCTTCCAGCGTGCCGAACTTCTCGAGAAACTTCGTAGGAACGGAGTTGCTGATATAGGGCGGAGTGTCTTCGGTGATGTTCACCCGGGTTTCCTGATCGAGCCGGATCACCTGGAAGATGGCCTTGGTACGGCCGTAGAACAAATATTCGTAGGCTTCGACGGGCGTTGCACCAGTTTCGACACTGGCGTGGTATTGACCGGGTTTGCTGGTGAGGATGGCGTACATGGCGGCCTCTTTGGAAGATGCTGAGGGTGTCAGGACTGGGTGGTGACGGGATCGATGTCTTGAGTGAGCTCAATATCGTGAGTGATCCAGAGCTGACACACGAGGCGGTAGCCCTCATCAAGCCGGTCACCCAGCTGTTTCTTTTCCTTCCAGTTCGGCGGGGGCAGGTGTTCGGCACCCGCCAGCACCTTGCAGGCGCAGGTGGCGCATTTGCCCATGCCGCACTTGTAGGCAAGGTTGGGATAAGGGAACTGTTTGATGCCGGCGCGCACGACCAGGTTCGTGTTGTCATTCACGGTGCCGGTGTGTACTTCGCCGTTCTTGTGGAGGGTGATGTTGGGCATGGCGACTTCCGTAATCTGCTCGATAGTGCTGTTATTGAATATTGTATACAGTTTGAACTTTGAAGGTTCTAGGGGTTTACCTGTGGTCTGGAGCGGGGCGGAAGAGGCCGACGGACGGCGGATGGGATCACGAGAACACCCGGGGAGCCTCTTGCGGAAAGATTGCTTTACATCAAGGTGAGCGCGATGTTGCCGCGCTATGATGTGCACATCTGCCCGATCCCCTGCACGTTTCGCTAATTTTGCTGGTAGAAGCCTGAAAGTTAACGACGTAAGCCTTACACCCTGCCGCGTGCAGGGTGGCTTTTTACCAAAAAAAGTTGTATACTGAATCCAATTTCAATAGGGGTTTACCATGAAAACCGTAAAGAACCAGTATCGCGACACACCCATCGGCCAACAATTGAGCGTTCACTTCAAGAACCGTGCAGAACTGCGCCGCAGCATTCCGCTGTTCTCGTTCAATCTGTCGGGTCTCAAGAAGCGCTTCGAAGCTGACACCCAGTCGCACGACAACAATCTTCAGCACGCCTGAGCCGCCCCTCTACGGCCCGGCAAGCGCAGATCAAACAATAAACAAGTCTTCGCTGCGCATTGCCATGATCTGATTGGGGCGGGGCTTCCCGCCCAGAGAAATCAGGCTGCCATTGCCGTTGCGTGCTGGAAGGTAAAGCTGTCTGAATAGATATAGTCCAGCTCGGCGCCGCGTGCCACAAACAGATGCTTGGCCTGAGTGATCATTTCGGGCGCACCGCACAAGTAGAACGCAAACTCTGAAAGATCGTCGTGGTCTTCCAGAATGGCATCCTGCACGTAACCGCGCCGGCCCTCCCATTCGGGGCTCGGGCGCGAGAGCACCGGAATGAACTTGAATTCGCAAAGATGGCCGGCCCAGGCCTCGATCTCGTCCTTGAGATAGAGGTCGGCCTCGGTGCGCATGCCCCAGTACAGGGTCACAGGTGGGCAGTCGTCGTTATCCAGCAGCGATTCCAGAATGGCTTTGATCGGTGCCAGCCCGGTTCCCGTGGCAGCAAGAATCATGGGGCGCCAGTCGTCTTCGTGGAAGCAGAAGGTGCCCAGCGGCAGCTCGACGTGCAGTTCGTCACCGGGCTTCAGCGCGGCAATCATGCTGTCGGTAAAGCGTCCGCCCTCGATACGCCGTATATGAAAATCGATGTGCCCGTTCGGCAGAACGGCTGAGGCCATCGAGAAACTGCGCGTGGTGCCATCCGGCAACACCACGTTCATGTACTGGCCGGGCCGATAGTCGAGCTCGACTTCATCGGGTAGCGCCAGCACCAGGCGATTGATCGTGGGCGTGAGTGCTTCCACACCCACCACGGTGGCGGTTGTGGCGAATGAGGGCGCAAATTCCAGACCTTTGCCGGCGGGCTCGATCACTACATCGCCCCGGCAGCGCGCCTGGCAGGCCAGGGCATACCCTTCGGCATGTTCCTCTTCGGTGAGGGCCATCGGGAACTCTTCGTATTCGACTTCGCCTTCATGCACCTTGATCCGACAGGTGCCGCAGCCGCCGAACGTACATTCGTGCGGCAGACGCACGCCGGCACGTGTGGCGGCATCGAGAATCGATTCATCTGCGGCGACTTCGAAAGATTCGTCGGTTTCCGCAATACGTACGGTATGGGCCATGGTTCTGCTCCTGAAACGCCAGATCGCCGGCTGCATGGGCAGCCGTTACACGATCACTTCTTGATATCGGCCTGTACCAGCACCTTCAGACCCTGGGGTGCCAGCGCATCGGCCAGTGCCTGCAGTCCGGCCAGTCCGGCCTTGGTGTCCTGCTCGCCGTTCCCGCCGCTCAGTCCGATCCCGCCGACCACTTCATCATCGATCACGATGGGGAAGCCGCCCACGAATGCTGCGAAGCGACCTTCGAAGCTCAGCTGAATGCCGAACGCCTCGTTGCCGGGCAGGGCGGGGCCGTTGGGCGGCGTGGTGAACAGGTGGGTGGAACGCTTGTGACCGGCGGCGGTGATCGCCTTGTTCCAGGCGATCTGCGGGCCAGTGATACGGGCGCCGTCCATGCGCTCCATGAGGATCGGGAAGCCGCCCTCGTCGACGATACACACGGTCTCGGCCACGCCGATTTCCTTGGACTTCGCGACAGCTGCAGCCACCATCAGGCGGGCTTCTTCAACTTCGAGGCGTACGATCTTCTTCATGTTCATTGTTCCTGGTGTGGCGGCCTGCCGGGGCAGGCCGGGATTGACGGAATGGCCGGTCAGCCGGCGCGGTAAACGGTCTTGATCTGCACGAAGAACT
>JAEZGR010000337.1 GCA_023437255.1 Pseudomonadota bacterium
CGCCGGCACCCTCGGCCGGATTGATGAAACGATACGACAGCGGTTGGGTGTGTGACTGCATGATGTCAGTTGCTCAGTTGAATCCCGGCTTCCTTGGCGATACGGGTGTTGCGATCGATCGTGTTGACGATCGTCTGCTGGAACTGCTCCGGGGTGTCGCCGATCGGCGTGGCACCCAGTTGCGCCAGACGTTCCTTGACGTCATCACGCGCAAGAACATTCACTGTGGCGGCGTTCAGCTTCTGCAGAACATCCGCAGGCAGCCCCGCCGGCGCGATCAGGCCGAACCAGGAAGGATCGTTCACTTCGGCCAGCCCCACTTCTTCGAAAGTGGGCACATCGGGCACTGCGGCGCTGCGTTCCGGCGCAGCAACGGCCAGTGCAACCAGCTTGCCGTCCTTGATGTGCGGAATCGACGAAGGAAGGTTATCAAAAAGTACATCAACCTGACCGGCCAGCGTATCGGTCAACGCCGGGCCCACGCCGCGATACGGCACATGCAGCAGATCGGCACCCGAGGCCATTTTGAACAGTTCGCCCATCATGTGCGAAACGGAACCGTTGCCGGCGGAAGCGTAGCTGAAGCCGCCGTCGTTGGCCTTGGCTTGTTCCACGAATGTCTTCATGTCCTTGGCGGAGACCTTGTTCGGATTCACGACGATCACATTGGGCACGGCGGCCAGGTTGGTGATCGCAGTGAAATCGGTCTTGGCGTCGTACGGCAGCGTGGTGTAGACCACGGGGTTGATGCCGTGGGTGCTGACGGTTGCCACACCGAGGGTATAGCCGTCCGGCTTGGCCTGCGCCAATGCACCGGTACCGATGGAACCACCTGCACCCGCGCGGTTCTCGACCACAATCGGCTGGCCCAGCTCCGTACCCAATTTTTCGGCAACGAGGCGACCCACAATATCGGTGGTGCCACCGGGTGCAAATGGCACCAGCAGACGGATCGGCTGTTCCGGATAGTCGGCGGCCGCAGCGCCTGCGAAGGTGGCACCTGCCGTGGCAACACCGGCCATACACAGGCTCAAAACCAGTTTGCGGACTTTCATGCTGCTCTCTCCTCGTGTGTGTTTCGTCGCCACATTCTTGTAGCGGCCGCCACATTGTGCAAACGAAAGAATTTCAATAACATATTCCGTTTTGGAATATATTCAGTGCGAAGGATTTCTACTCGCACAGTTTTCGAGCCCTCTTCATGCGCCGCTTCTGCCCTTCGATCACCGACCTGCAGGCCTTCGAAGTCGTGGCCCGGCAAGGAAGTTTCACCCGGGCGGCCCAGGAACTCTGCATCACGCAGGGTGCGGTCAGCAAACAGATCAAGCAGCTCGAAACATTCCTGGGGGTCAACCTCTTCATCCGAGCGCGACATGGGCTCGTGCTCACACAGGCCGGTCACAGTTACCTGAACGACATACGTGCGAGCCTCAACCGCATCGAGGCTGCCTCACTGGCCGTGATGTCGCATCGGGGGCGAGGAGGCACGCTGAACATCACGTGCATGCCCACTTTCGGCGCAAAATGGCTGATTCCGCGGCTACCCGCTCTGAGGCAAACCTGCCCCGAGCTGCAATTGGGATTCCTGCCCTACCGCATGGGCTACGATTTCGACTCGCCTGAAGTAGACGCGGCCATCCGGTTCGGCAGCGGTGCATGGCCCGACAGCCAGGCCGACTACATCATGGGCAAGGATGTGGTGCCGGTGTGCTCACCGAGGCTGTTCGAGAAACCCGTGAACGCGCCCGAAGACTTGCTGGCCAAACCCCTGCTGCATCACACCAGCGCACAGCGCCAGTGGCCGGAATGGTTCAAGGATGCGGGCTTTGATTCACCCCGCAGCCGCGACGGTGCGCGCTATGATCAATATACATTGCTCGCCCAGGCTGCCATCGCCGGTCTCGGGGTCGCCATGATCCCGCGCTGCGTTGTGGAAGACGAGCTGGCCGAGGGCAAGCTGGTGGTGCCACTGGATCTGCCCATTACGGCGCGCGATGGTTATTACCTGTGTTACCCCGACCACAAGAGCAACCTCCCGGCGCTGCAGATGTTCCGGCAATGGCTGCTTGACGCAGCCGCCTGCCTTGACCGCGAAAGCAATAAGCCATAAAATCATGAGCTTGGCATTTTTCGCCAAGAGCTTTTTCTATTTAGGAAACCCCACATGTACGCGGTCATAAAAACCGGTGGCAAGCAGTATCGCGTTGCCGCTGGCCAAAAACTCAAGATAGAACAGATACCGGCAGACATTGGGCAAGAAATCTCCCTCGACCAGGTTCTGTCGGTGGGCGAAGGCGACCAACTCAAGATTGGTACTCCCTTCGTTTCCGGCGCCGTGGTCAAGGCTACCGTTCTTGCACAAGGCCGCCACCCCAAGGTCAAGATTTTCAAGATGCGCCGTCGCAAGCACTACCAGAAGCGCCAGGG
Source organism: Pseudomonadota bacterium (assembly GCA_023437255.1). Lineage (GTDB taxonomy): Bacteria > Pseudomonadota > Gammaproteobacteria > Burkholderiales > Burkholderiaceae_B > Yanghanlia. The sequence continues at coordinate 2,428 of JAEZGR010000337.1, forward strand.
CCATCGTCAAAACTATACCGAAGTGCGTATCGAGGCCATCTCGGCTTGATCTTCACACGGTAATCAGGAGCTAAACATGGCACAGAAAAAGGGCGGCGGCTCTACGCGAAACGGCCGCGACTCACAGGCTAAGCGCCTGGGCGTCAAGGCATACGGCGGTCAGCTGATCTCCGCTGGTTCGATCATCGTGCGTCAGCGCGGTACCCAGTTCCACCCCGGCGTGAACGTCGGCATGGGCAAGGATCACACGCTCTTCTCGCTGGTCGACGGCAAGGTCCGCTTCCACATCAGCGGGGCGCTGAACAAGCGTACCGTCTCGATCGTTCCTGCCGAGTAATTCCCGGCACTCGATCCAGACAATCTTCAAAGAGCCTCGCCGTCACGGCGGGGCTTTTTGTTTTTGACTAGAATAGAATTTCTCACCAAGGTACCCGTTCATGAAGTTCGTCGACGAAGCAACCATCGAAGTCATTGCCGGCAAAGGCGGTAATGGCGCGGCGAGCTTTCGCCGCGAAAAGTTCATCCCCAAGGGCGGCCCAGACGGCGGCGATGGCGGTCGCGGCGGCAGCATCTATGCTGTGGCCGATCGCAATATCAACACGCTGGTCGACTTCCGCTACGCGCGGCTGCACCGGGCAAAGAACGGTGAAAACGGGCGCGGCTCCGATCAGTACGGCGCCGCCGCTCCCGAGATCACGCTCAAGGTGCCGGTCGGCACCACCGTCTACGACGCCGACACCGGCGACCTGCTGTTCGATCTCGACAAGCACGGCCAGAAAGTCACGCTCGCCGCGGGCGGCCAGGGCGGCCTGGGCAACCTGCATTTCAAGTCGAGCACCAACCGGGCGCCCCGGCAATTCACCACGGGCAAAGAAGGTGAGCAACGCCGCCTGCGCTTCGAACTCAAGGTATTGGCCGACGTCGGGCTGCTGGGTCTGCCCAATGCGGGCAAGTCCACGCTCATCAGCAAGGTGTCCAACGCGCGCCCGAAGATCGCCGACTACCCTTTCACCACGCTGCATCCCAACCTGGGTGTGGTGCGCACGTCTGAAAGCCGCAGCTTCGTCATCGCCGATATTCCCGGCCTGATCGAAGGCGCATCCGAAGGGGCCGGCCTCGGTCACCTGTTCCTGCGCCATCTTTCGCGCACACGGGTACTGCTGCATATCATCGACGTCTCGTCGCCCGACCCCGAGTTCGACGCCATTGCACAAGCGGCCGAAGACGCACGGGCAATCGTTGAAGAACTGCGCCGCTACGACGCCTCGCTTTACGAAAAGCCCCGCTGGCTCGTTCTGAACAAGCTCGACATGGTCGAAGACCCCGAAGCGGCCACCCGTCGCCTGTGCGAGCTGCTTGACTGGAAGGGCCCGGTGTTCGGGATCTCAGCCATGACCGGCAGCGGTACGCAGGCGCTGATCTGGGCGCTTCAAGACTGGCTCGACGCCGAGAAGCAACGCGAGAACATCGAGAACGACAAGCTCGCCGGGGTGCTCGTAGAAGACGACCCCCGCTTCGAGCCGGCACGCCACACGCCTCAGGGGGGGCCGCAGCCCGGCACCCAGGCAGGCCCCGACACGGCCAGCCCGGATCAGGGGCGAGCCGCCGACTGAAACGCCCGGCGCTCACCCCACCCCTGCCCCCCTTACC
>JAEZGR010000347.1 GCA_023437255.1 Pseudomonadota bacterium
CACGTAGACATCGCGGAAGGGCACCTGGCCGGTCATGTGCATGCTCATCATGATCATGCGTGCGACCCAGAAGAAAATGATGTCGAAGCCGGTGACCAGCACGCTCGAAGGCAGGTAGCGCTCGAGCTCGGGGGTGTGTTCGGGCCAGCCCAGGTCGGTGAATGGCACCAGACCCGAGGAGAACCAGGTGTCGAGCACGTCTTCGTCGCGACGCAGGGGGCCGGTGACGCCGGCTGCATCGGCCTTGGCGCGCGCTTCGGCTTCGTTGCGGGCCACGAAAATGGTGCCGTCTTCAGCGTACCAGGCGGGAATCTGGTGGCCCCACCACAGCTGCCGCGAAATACACCAGTCCTGAATGTTGTTGAGCCACTGGTTGTAAGTGGTTGTCCAGTTCTCGGGATGGAAGCGCACGCGCCCGTCGGCCACGACCTCGAGGGCAACTTCGGTGATGCTCTTGCCCGGGTTCAATGTGCCTTCGGGCGCCGGCTTGCTCATGGCCACGAACCACTGGTCGGTGAGCATGGGCTCGATGACCGTGTTCGTGCGGTCGCCGCGCGGCACCATGAGCTTGTGGGGTTTGACGTTCTGCAGCAGCCCCTGCGCCTCAAGGTCGGCAACGATCTGCTTGCGGGCCTCGAAGCGGTCCATGCCGCGATAGGTTTCGGGCGCGTTGTCGTTGATCCGGGCATCGAGGGTCAGGATGCTGATGCTTTCAAGGCCGTGACGCTGGCCGACCGCGTTATCGTTGAAGTCGTGGGCCGGGGTCACCTTGACCACGCCGGTACCGAATTCGCGATCAACGTATTCGTCGGCAATGATGGGGATCTCGCGGTTCACCAGCGGCAGGATCACGGTCTTGCCGATCAGGTGAGCGTAGCGTTCGTCTTCGGGGTGCACCATGACCGCCACGTCGCCCAGCATGGTCTCGGGCCGGGTGGTCGCCACGACCAGGGAATCAATGCCGCCCTCAGGCTGCGCGAGGGGGTAGCGGATTTCCCACATGTTGCCGTCTTCTTCCTCGCTGACCACTTCGAGGTCGGACACTGCCGTGCCAAGCACCGGATCCCAGTTCACCAGCCGCTTGCCGCGGTAGATGAGGCCCTGCTCGTACAGCCGCACGAAGACTTCGACAACGCCGCGCGACAGGCGCTCGTCCATGGTGAAGTATTCCATCGACCAGTCGCATGAGGCGCCCAGACGGCGAAACTGCTGAGTGATCGCGCCTCCAGACTGTTCCTTCCATTGCCAGACTTTTTCGAGGAACTTTTCACGGCCGAGGTCGTGGCGGGAGATCTTCTGTGCGTCGAGCTGGCGCTCGACGACGATCTGGGTGGCGATGCCGGCGTGGTCAGTGCCCGGGATCAGGGCGGTGTCGTCGCCGCGCATGCGGTGATAGCGGGCGAGGCCGTCCATGATCGTTTGATTGAACGCATGACCCATGTGCAACGTGCCCGTGACGTTGGGTGGCGGGAACTGGATCACGAAGGGCCCGCTGTCGGCGCCTGCCGGCGGCTCGACATGTCGGCCGGCCTTGAAATAGCCGCCTTGTTCCCAGCGCGCGTACCAGCGCGACTCGATGTCCTGGGGTTCGAAGCTCTTGGAAAGGAGGTCGTTGGAAGTCGGTTCGTTTTGGGTGGTCATGGTTTAATGGTGGGTGGCGACCGATGAACGGCGCGCTCGCGCCGCATTGTCTGCAATGCAGCGCCAGAAAAGGTTGAATACGCCACCTATTTTATGATGGAGTGGCTCGCCCCGGGCGTGGTAAAATGCCCGGTTGTCGTCAGCAGCGCCGAAGTACCTGTTTTCATTCAGGAATCCTCCCGGACTCACGCCAACATTTCACTCAAAACAAAGTACGGATTACTCATGGCAATTGAACGCACCCTTTCCATCATCAAGCCCGACGCGGTCGCCAAGAACGTCATCGGTCAGATCGTCGCCCGCTTCGAGCAGGCCGACCTGAAGGTCGTGGCCGCGCGCCTGATGCAACTTTCGCGCACCGACGCCGAGCGTTTCTACGCTGTGCACAAAGAGCGCCCCTTCTTCAAGGATCTGGTCGACTTCATGGTCTCCGGTCCCGTGTTCGTTCAAGTGCTGGAAGGCGAGAACGCCATCGCCAAGAACCGTGAACTGATGGGCGCCACCGACCCCAAGAAGGCCGAGCCGGGCACCATCCGCGCCGACTTCGCCGACAGCATCGACGCCAATGCGGTTCATGGCTCCGACGCCCCCGAAACGGCCGCTGTCGAGATCGCTTTCTTCTTCCCCGAAAGCAACATCCACAGCCGTTGATTCTCAACGTCTTCTGAACAGCTCGCTGTAGTGAACGCAATGCCTACCGTCATCGAACGCCCGAACCTGCTGGGAATGGATGGCGCCGCCCTGGCCAACCTGGTGGCTGAATGGGGCGGCAAACCTTTCCGCGCCCGGCAGCTGCAGCGCTGGATCCATCAGCGCGGCGTCGGCGCATTCGACGAAATGACCGATCTGGCCCGCGATTTCCGCAGCACGCTGGCCGAGCGCTGTTTCGTGGCACCTCCGCCGGTGTCCACTGAACACATCTCGGCCGACGGCACACGCAAGTGGCTGTTCGACGTGGGCATGGGCAATGCGGTCGAAACCGTATTCATTCCGGAAGATGACCGCGGCACGCTGTGCATCTCCAGCCAGGCGGGGTGCACAGTGGCCTGCCCGTTCTGTTCCACGGGCTACCAGGGGTTCAATCGCAACCTCACGGCCGCAGAGATCATCGGGCAGCTCTGGCATGCCCGGCGGGTTCTGCAGCAAGACGTCGCCTCTGCGCGGTTGCCCGGCGGCGAGCCGGCGGCACCCGAACGCGTGGTGAGCAATGTGGTCATGATGGGCATGGGCGAACCCCTGCTCAATTATGATCAGGTGCTTGTCGCACTGCGCCTCATGCTCGACGACAATGCCTATGGGCTTTCGCGACGTCGAGTCACCGTTTCGACCTCGGGGGTGGTGCCCATGATGGACCGCCTCATGCGCGACTGCCCTGTGGCGCTGGCGGTGTCCTTGCATGCGCCCAACGACGAACTGCGCGACCGCCTGGTCCCGCTGAACCGCAAGTATCCGCTGCGTGAACTGCTCGATGCGTGCAATCGCTATCTTGAGCATGCGCCGCGTGACTTCATTACCTTCGAATACATCATGCTCGACGGCATCAACGATACCGACGAGCATGCACGGCAGCTGATCGACATTTCCCGTCAGGTTCGCTGCAAGTTCAATCTGATTCCCTTCAACCCTTTTCCGCAATCGGGGCTCAAGCGCTCGCCGCAGCATCGTGTGCGGCTTTTTTCCCAGGTGCTCATCGACGCCGGCGTGGTCACCACGGTTCGCAAGACCCGGGGCGATGACATCGCCGCCGCCTGTGGTCAGCTCGCGGGCGATGTCAAGGATCGCACCCGCATCGAGCAGCGTTTGCCGAACAGGGCTGAAATCGATATCAACCAGGAGCGCGGATGACACAGTCCTTGCTGAAAGAAAAAGAACAACAGGACGCCCCGGTATCGGGCGCTGCGCCGGCTCCCACGGGCTTGGGCCCGACGCTGCGCAGCATGCGCGAGGCGCGCCGCATCACGGTCAGCGAGGCATCGCAGCGGCTCAAGTTTTCCGTAAGGCAGATCGAGGCGCTCGAAGCCGAAGACTGGAGCCGTCTGCCTACCGGCGTGCCCCTGCGCGGCTTTGTGCGCAACTACGCCCGCTACATGGAGGCTGACGTCGACGCGGTACTGGTGCTGCTCGACAATCAGGTCGGCCCCACGGCGCCACGTAGCGTCATGTCGGCGCCCAACGTGCCCGCCTCGGTAGGCGCCGATGCTGAAATCCCCACCGCAACCGAGGCGTCGCACCGGCCCTGGGGGTGGTTTCTGATTATTCTGGCCATCCTGGTCATCGCGGGCTTTTACGCCATCGACCGTGGCTGGGTGCCCGAATCCTGGCTGGTGTTCGACTGGCTGCGAGACATAGCAAACAATGAGTGATACGGCCTTTCAGAAGGCGTCGCCTTCGCGGGTTGGAGCGGCCGCAAAGCGCCCGACCCGGGTGGCCACCGTCCGTTGGGGCAGCAAAGCCGTACAAATTGGCGGCGAGCACCCGGGCGGGGTCCAGTCGATGACCAACACCGACACGGCCGACGCGATCGGCACGGCGATACAGGTCAAAGAGCTGGCCATGGCCGGTTCCGAGGTCGTCCGCATTACGGTGAACACGCCCGAAGCCGCAGCGGCAGTGCCGGCCATACGCGAGCAGCTTGACCGCATGGGGCTCGACACCCCGCTGGTGGGCGATTTCCATTTCAATGGCCACAAGCTGCTCACCCAGTATCCCGAATGCGCTCAGGCGCTGTCCAAGTACCGAATCAACCCCGGTAACGTCGGTGGCGGCAAGAAGCGCGAAGACAATTTTGCCCAGATGATCGAAGTGGCCTGCCGTCATGGCAAGCCGGTGCGCATTGGCGTGAACTGGGGCAGCCTTGATCACGAGCTCATGGCGCGCCTGATGGACGAGAACTCCCGCAGGGTGACTCCCTGGGAAGCCGCGGCAGTCATGCGCGAGGCCCTTGTCACCTCGGCCATCGACAACGCGCGCAGGGCAGAGCAGCTGGGCCTGCCGCCCGACGCCATCATCCTGTCGTGCAAGGTCAGCCATGTGCAAGACCTGATCACGGTTTACCGCGATCTCTCGAGCCGCTGTGACTACCCGTTGCACCTGGGCCTGACAGAGGCCGGCATGGGCAGCAAGGGCATCGTTGCCTCCACGGCCGCACTGGCCGTGTTGCTGCAGGAAGGCATCGGCGACACGATACGCATCTCACTCACCCCCGAGCCGGGTGGCGACCGCAGCAAGGAAGTCGTGGTGGCACAGGAAATCCTGCAAAGCATGGGTTTGCGGGCTTTCACCCCCATGGTGGTCGCCTGCCCGGGGTGTGGCCGTACCAGCAGCACCTTCTTCCAGGAACTTGCCGACAGCATCCAGTCGTATCTGCGTCGTCAGATGCCGCTCTGGAAGACCCGTTACCCGGGTGTCGAAAGCATGAACGTGGCTGTCATGGGCTGTGTCGTGAACGGCCCTGGCGAGAGCCGCCATGCCGACATCGGCATCAGCCTGCCGGGCACCGGAGAAGTGCCGGCGGCGCCCGTCTTTGTCGACGGTGAACGCACAGTGACGCTCAAGGGCGACACCATTGCGCAGGAATTCCAGAAGATCGTCGAAGATTATGTCGAACGCCGTTATGGCGTCGGCGCCCGCGTTCATAACGAAGCAGATTCATGACCCAGTCGTTTGAGAAAGTACGTGCCCTGACCGGCATGAAAGACATCCTGCCGCACGAAAGCGCGGTATGGGAAGAACTCGAAGCGATCGTGCGCGAATGGCTCGCCTCGTACGGGTATCGCAACATGCGCACGCCCGTGCTCGAGCACACCCGCCTGTTCGCGCGTGGTATCGGTGAAGTCACAGACATCGTCGAGAAGGAAATGTACTCCTTCCGCGATTCGTTGAACGATGATCACCTCACGATGCGGCCCGAGTTCACGGCCGGCATGGTGCGCGCCACCATCGAACACAACCTGCTGTACGACCGCCCGCACCGGGTCTACTGCATGGGGCCGGTGTTCCGTCATGAGCGCCCCCAGCGAGGGCGCTATCGGCAGTTCCACCAGATCGACGTCGAGGCGCTCGGTTTCGCCGGGCCCGATATCGACGCCGAACTGATCGTCATGCTCGCGCGGCTCTGGAAACGGCTCGGCCTGCAGGATATCCGTCTGGAACTGAATTCGCTCGGCCAGGCCGACGAACGTGCCGCTCATCGCGAGGCGCTGATCGCGCACCTGGAAAAAAATATCGACGTGCTCGACGAAGAGGCGCGGCGGCGCATGCATAGCAACCCGCTGCGCGTGCTCGACACCAAGAATCCGGCCATGCAGCAGATGGCCAATGAGGCCCCGCGATTGTTCGACTTTCTTGGCGAGGCGTCACGGGCCCACTTCGAAGGCGTGTGCGCGCGCCTCGATGATGCCGGCATCGCTTATACATTGAACCCGCGCCTGGTGCGCGGGCTCGATTATTACAACCTGACCGTGTTCGAGTGGGTGACCGATCGGCTGGGTGCCCAGGGCACGGTCTGCGGCGGTGGCCGTTACGACGGGCTGATCGAACTGCTGGGTGGCAGGCCTGCCCCCGCGGTCGGTTTCGCCATCGGCATGGAGCGTCTGCTTGACCTCTGGCAGCAAGATGCCCAGGCGGGTGACCGCCCCGAGTGTGATGTCTACGTGGTGCACCAGGGCGATGCCGCCCAGCGTCGTGCGGCGCAATTGGCCGAATCGCTGCGCGATGCCGGGTATCGAGTGCTGGTGCACGCGGGCTCCACCGGATTCAAGTCGCAGTTCAAACGGGCCGACGCCAGCGGCGCGTCCGTGGCGCTCATTATCGGGCCCGAGGAGTTGGCGGCCGGCCAGGCAGCCCTGAAATGGCTGCGGCAGGCGTAAGACGACACACGCCCGCAGCAGGAAACGCTGCCTTTCGAGGCAATCGCGCAAACACTGAAGACGAGGATGTAAATGGCTTACGATCTAGAAGAACAGGAAAAACTGGACGCCATCAAGGCGTGGTGGGATCGTTACGGCACCCTCGTCGCCATACTCGTATTCGCCATTGTCGCCTCCATGGTCGGCTGGCGCGGATGGCAGTGGTATCAGGGGCACAAGGCCACGCAGGCCATGGGCTACTTCGAGGCCCTGCAGTCGGCGGCAGGGCAGGGCGGCGACGATTCGATCGCCCGCATCCAGGCCGCCAGCGGCACACTGCGTGAATCATTCCCCAAGTCGGGTTACACCTCTCGTGGTGTGCTGGTGGCCGCGACCGCACTGGCGGAGCGCGATCAGCTCGACGCCGCACGCGACCAGCTTCAGTGGCTCGTGCAGAACGGTACCGAGCCGTCGCTCGTGGCCCTGGCACGCCTGCGGCTCGCGGGCATTCTGCTCGAACAGCAACAGTATGACCAGGCGCTCGCTCAGGTGGCCCAGGCTCCCGCGAGCTTCGAAGCGCTCTATGCAGACCGGCGTGGCGATATCCTGCACGCCCAGGGTAAGATCGAAGAAGCCCGCGCCGAATGGCAGCGCGCGGTAAAAGCATTCGGTGCAGATCCAATCGCACAAATCGTACAACTCAAGATTGATGCCCTTGCCGGAGCCTGATTCCCATGCAGCCAGTCGTATCCCGCCGTTTCCTTCGCACGTCATTTGTTGCGATCAGTCTGCTCGCGCTGAGTGCTTGCTCGATGTTTTCGAGCAGCGACACCCGTTACGAGCCCGTGGAGCTCACACAGTATGACGCCGAGGTGGCTGCGGCGGTGCGCTGGTCGGCGCCCATCGGTAGCGGTAGCGGCTATGGTTTTGCGCCCGCCGTGGTGGGCGAGGCGCTCTTTGCCGCCACCCCCAATGCCGTAGCGAAGGTCGATCTTGCTTCGGGTCGTGTACTCTGGCGTGCGACCCCCGACGTCACGTTGTCGGCGGGTGCGGGCTCCGATGGCAACACCACCGCGGTGGCCGCAGGCGACGGTTCCGTGATCGCCTACGACGCAAGCGGTGCCGAAAAGTGGCGCGCGCGGGCTTCCAGTGCGGTCGTCGTACCGCCCGTGGTGGGTAGCGGCGTGGTGGTGGTGCGCAGCACTGACTACCGCATCCAGGCCTTTGATGCCGAAACGGGCGAGTATCGCTGGGATGTTCAGCGGCCGGGCCCTGCGTTGGCGCTTAAGACCAGCATGCAGATGCTCATTACCGAAGGGTTGTTGATTTCGGGTCTGCCCAATGGCCGTCTCATTGCCATCAACGCCGTGAACGGCGCGGTGCAATGGGAAGCGCCGGTTTCGATCTCCCGTGGTGCCACCGACCTCGAGCGCATCAGCGATGTGGTGGGGGCACCCCAGGTCATCGGTCCGCTGCTTTGCGGTGTCACATATCAGGGCCGCATGACCTGCTTCGATGTAAGCCAGGGCGGGGCACCCGCGTGGGACATCGCCTTCTCCAGCAACACCGGCATGACACACGACGGTCGCCATGCGTACGCCGCGACCCAGCGCGATATCGTGCAGGCCGTTTCGTTGGCCGACGGCTCCCCGGTCTGGAGCCAGAATGCGCTGCGTAACCGGCGCCTGGCAACACCCGCCGTCGTTCCTGCCGCCGTGGCGGTGGCCGACTACGACGGCTATGTGCACTTCCTGTCGCGCAGCGATGGTCGCCTTCTCGGGCGCCTGAGCGTGGGCGGCGGCGCAGTGCTTTCGCCCCTCGTGGGCACCCCATCCGGTGTGCTGGTGCAGACCGGAAATGGCAACCTTGTATTGGTTGGTGTGAATTGAGCAATTCCAGTTTCAAGCCGGTGGTCGCGCTGGTTGGCCGCGCGAACGTCGGCAAGTCCACTCTGTTCAACCGGATCACGCGTTCCCGCGCTGCGCTGGTGGCGGACTTCGCGGGTCTGACCCGCGATCGTCACTATGGCGAGGGCCGCATGGGGCGTCACCCCTTCATCGCGGTCGATACAGGCGGCTTCGAGCCGGTGGCAAAAGACGGCATTCTTAAGGAAATGGCCCGGCAGACGCATCAGGCCATTGCCGAAGCCGATGTCGTTATCTTTCTGGTCGATGCGCGCGCCGGCGTGAACGCCCACGATCACGAGATCGCGCAGCTGCTGCGTCGTTCTGGCCAGCGCGTATACCTGGCCGTCAACAAGGCCGAAGGCATGCGCGACTCTGCTGCGCTGGCGGAGTTTCACGAATTGGGGCTGGGCGAACCACGCCCCATTTCCGCATCGCATGGCGATGGCGTGGTCGAATTGATCGAAGACGCACTGTCGTTCCTCGATGAGACCGAAGAACCTGCCGAAGACGATGAGGCCGACGACTTCTTCCCCGAAGACATCGATCCCGACACCATCGATCTTGATGCGGAAGACGAGGTCGAGGAAGAAGCTGCTCAGCCTCGCCACCGTATCAAGCTGGCCATCGTCGGCCGGCCCAATGTGGGCAAGTCCACGCTCATCAACGCCCTGATCGGCGAAGAACGCGTCATTGCCTTTGACATGCCCGGCACTACCCGCGATGCCATCGAAATCGAGTTCGAGCGCGACGGCAAGGCCTACACGCTCATCGATACAGCAGGTCTGCGCCGCCGCGGCAAGGTCTTCGAGACCATCGAAAAATTTTCGGTGATCAAGACCCTGCAGGCTATCGAGGCCTGCAACGTCGTGCTGCTCATGGTCGACGCGCAAACCGAGATTTCCGACCAAGACGCGCATATCGCCGGCTTCATTCTTGAAACGGGCCGCGCGCTGGTCGTGGCGATCAACAAGTGGGATGGACTCGATGCCGAGAAGCGCGAGTGGATCCGCCGTGAGTTCGATCGCAAGCTGCGTTTCCTTTCTTTTGCGAAGGTGCATACGATCTCTGCGCTCAAGGGGCAGGGCCTCAAGGCCGTAATGAAATCGGTCAACGAGGCACACGCCGCGGCTTATCGCAAGCTCTCGACCCCCAAACTGACTCGCGCCCTGCATGCCGCGGTCGAGCAGCAGCCGCCACCTCGCAAGGGGATCTTTCGCCCGAAGATGCGCTACGCGCATCAGGGTGGCCAGAATCCGCCGCTCATCGTCATTCACGGCAGCGGCCTCGATGCGGTGGGCGATTCGTACCGCCGCTACCTGGAATCGCGCTTTCGCACCGAGTTCCAGCTCGAAGGCACACCTCTGCGCATCGAATTCAAATCCTCGCACAACCCCTACGTACAAGGAAAGTCGTGAGCCGGTACTGGAGTGATCACGTCGCCCGCCTGACGCCCTATACCCCGGGCGAGCAGCCCAAGATCGAGCGTCTGCTCAAGCTCAACACGAATGAGCATCCGTACGGCCCATCGCCGCGTGCGCTTGAAGCGATCCGACGGGGCGCCGACGACGCTCTGCGGCTCTATCCCGACAACGAATCCACCGCATTGCGGATGGCCGTGGCGGATTTCTATGGCGTGAGCCCGGCTCAAGTCATGCCGGGGAATGGATCAGACGAAGTGCTGGCACACGTGTTCAACGCGCTGTTTCGGCATGGCGATCGTCCCCTGCTGATGCCCGACATCACATACAGTTTCTACAAGACTTACTGTCGGCTTTTCGATATCCCGGTGCATCTGGTTCCTTTGGCGGACGACTTCAGCATCCGGCCCGAAGACTACCTGAATCATGGGCTGCAACCGGCAGGCATCATCTTCGCAAACCCGAATGCCCCCACCGGCATGGCGCTGGGTCTGGCCGACATCGAGCGTATTGCCGCCGGCAATCCCGATGTCGCCGTGGTGGTCGACGAGGCCTATGTCGATTTTGGCGCAGAGAGCGCCGTTGCCTTGTTGGGCCGTTGCCCCAACATTGTGGTGATTCACACCCTGTCAAAGTCGCGGGCCCTGGCCGGCATGCGGGTGGGCTACAGCGTAGCCTCGCACGAAATCACCGATGGCATCTTGCGCGTGAAGGATAGCTTCAATTCCTATCCGCTGGATCGTCTCGCCATCGCGGCGGCGGTCGCATCCATCGAAGATCGCGCCTATTTCGAAGAAAATTGCCGAAAGGTCATCGAAGCGCGTGAGTGGCTCTCGCAACAGCTGGCAACCATGGGATTCCAGGTGTTGCCTTCAAGCACCAACTTCGTGTTTGCGCGTCATCCGGAATTCGATGCGGCACAGCTCGCCCGCGGCCTGCGTGAAGAAGGCATTCTGGTGCGTCACTTTACGGCCGCTCGCATCGATCAGTTCTTGCGAATTACAGTCGGCACGCCGGAAGATTGCGCGCGCCTTTGTAATGTCTTGTCTGAACAATTACTGAAAACCGATTAAAATCTTTGCATTACGGGTCTGTGCGGCGTGCGGAATAAGGGAAAACCCTGTACATTAGACGTTTACGTCGTTTTTTCCTATAACAACACAACAGGAGCCTAGCCAATGAGCAATAAAGGGCAAACATTACAAGATCCGTTTCTCAACGCTTTGCGCAAGGACCACGTGCCCGTTTCGATCTACCTCGTCAATGGCATCAAGCTGCAAGGCCAGGTCGAATCCTTCGATCAATATGTCGTGCTTCTGCGTAACACGGTCACCCAAATGGTGTACAAGCACGCAATCTCCACCGTCGTTCCTTCACGTCCGGTCAATTTCCAGGCGGATGGCGCGTCTGAATAAGCGCTCTTCCAGTATCACCCGTTCCCATTCCGTGCCCGTCGCAGGTTTGACTGCGACGGGCCTTTTGTCTGTGTGCAGCCCATGAAATCTTTGATCATCACGGTCGATATGGGCGAGCCCGACTACGAAGCCCATGCCGAAGAGTTCCGCATGCTGGCCGAGGGGGCGGGTGCCGAAATCGTTGAAAGCCTGCGTGTACGTCGCGGTCGCCCGGACGCCGCCCACTTCATTGGGTCCGGCAAGGTGGAAGAGGCCGCCGCCCTGGTGCAGGCAACGCAACCCGAAGTCATTCTTGTCGATCAGCCGCTTTCACCCGCGCAACAGCGTAACCTTGAGCGTGCACTCAAAGTCCGCGTGGTCGACCGGGTGTCGCTGATTCTCGATATCTTTGCATTGCGGGCCAAGAGTCATGAGGGCAAGCTGCAGGTCGAGCTTGCCCAGCTTCAGCACCTTTCCACCCGACTGACCCGGATGTGGACGCACTTGGAGCGACAGCAGGGCGGTATCGGCATACGCGGGCCCGGGGAGTCGCAGCTTGAGCTGGACCGCCGCATGATCGGCGCCAAGGTCAAGGTCCTGCGTGAGCGGCTCGCCCGCGTGCAGCGCCAGCGAACCACCCAGCGGCGGTCGCGTTCCCGTGGCAACACCTTCTCTGTATCGCTGGTGGGCTATACCAACGCCGGCAAGTCCACGCTGTTCAACGCGCTGACCCGTGCAGACGCCTATGCAGCCGACCAGCTCTTTGCCACACTCGACACCACGACGCGGCGCATCTGGATCGAAGGGGCAGGGCAGGTGGTCGTCTCCGATACGGTGGGATTCATCCGCGATCTGCCGCCCACCCTGATCGCCGCGTTCCGGGCCACCCTTGAAGAAACCCTACACGCCGACCTGCTGCTGCATGTTGGCGACGCCGCAAGCCCGCAGCGCGATGAACAGATGCTGGAAGTCGACAAGGTTCTGGAAGATATCGGTGCGAACCAAATTCCCCGAATACTGGTCTATAACAAAATAGACTTGGCCGGGTACGAGCCCCGGGTCGAGCGGAATGAACATGGTACGATTGCACGAGTTTTTGTAAGCGCGCTTGCGCGCTCTGGTTTGGAGGGTCTGCGTGGGGCGATCGCCGAATCAGCTCAAATCGCGGGAAACAATGCGTTCAATGTCGAAAATATTCAACCTGAATGATCCCGGCTGGGGTCGCGGTGGTCGCAACGAAGACGGCCGCAACGAAGACGACGCATCGCGCCGTCCTCGTAATAATGAAGCGCCCCCCGATCTCGACGAGGTCTGGCGCGACTTCAATAATCGAATCAGTTCGCTGTTCGGAAGCAAACGTGGTGGCGGTGGCCCGCGTCCGCCGCGCTCCAGTGGTGGCGGCGTGCCTTCGTTGCCGTCCGGCTCACCGAAGCTGCTCGGCGTGCTCGCCCTCATTGCCATCATCATTTGGGGTTTGAGCGGCTTCATGATCGTGCAGGAAGGGCAGGTTGCCGTGGTGACCCGCTTCGGTCAGTACATCAAGACCCTGCCGCCGGGCCTGCAGTGGCGCATGCCGTACCCCATCGAGCAGGATCAGATGGTCAACATCTCCCAACTTCGTACTTTCGAAGTGGGTTATCGCGGCAGTGCACGCAACAAGGTGCTGCCCGAATCGCTCATGCTGACCACCGACGAAAACATCGTCGACGTTCAATACGTCGTTCAATACCGCCTGAATCCCGACGGTGCGCCCGATTACCTGTTCCGCACGGCCAACCCCGATGAGTCGGTGCGTCAGGCCGCCGAAACGGCCATGCGCGAGATCGTGGGTCGCAAGACGATGGACTTCGTGTTGTACGAAGGGCGTACCGAGGTCGCATCCGAAGTATTGGCCCTGGCCCAGAGCATTCTCGATCGCTACCACACCGGTATTCAGATCAGTACCGTCGCCATTCAGAACGTGCAGCCGCCAGAGCAGGTCCAGGCCGCGTTCGATGACGCGGTCAAGGCCGGTCAGGACCGCGAGCGTCAGATCAACGAAGGCAATGCGTACGCGAATCAGATCCTGCCGCAGGCACAGGGTCAGGTTGCCCGCATGCTGCAAGACGCCGAGGGTTACCGCGCCAAGGTCGTCGGCGATGCCGAAGGTGACACCTCACGCTTCACGAGCGTTGAGCGCGAGTTTGCCAAGGCGCCCGACGTGACGCGCCAGCGCATGTACCTGGCCACCATGCAGGAAATCCTCGAGAACTCTGCCAAGGTCTTGGTCGATGCCGATTCCAGCAACAACATGCTGTATCTGCCACTCGACAAGATCATGAGTCAGGCCGCCCGCGACCATCGCC
Organism: Pseudomonadota bacterium; assembly: GCA_023437255.1. Taxonomy (GTDB): domain Bacteria; phylum Pseudomonadota; class Gammaproteobacteria; order Burkholderiales; family Burkholderiaceae_B; genus Yanghanlia. Next base: position 13,553 of record JAEZGR010000347.1, read on the forward strand.
CGGCATCCACGGGAAGCGCTTCGGTCGAAGCCACCACCGGCGCTGCCGCTGCGGCTTCGTCCAGCAGGCAGCCGGCCCCGGCCACCAGCTCGGTGCCGTCCAGCAGTTCTGCAGCGCGCAGCGCGCAGCTGGCCAACCCTTATTCCCGCTAGGAGCACAAAGATGCAACGTATGTTCCCTGCACTGGTGGGCCTGCTCATCGTCCTTGCAGTGCTGTCTTCCTGCGTGTTCGTCGTGCGTGAGCGCGACGCCGTGCTGGTGTTCGCCCTGGGTGAAGTTCGCCGCACCATCGTCGAACCGGGGCTGTATTTCAAGCTGCCTCCGCCGTTCGAAACGGTCACGCGCCTCGACAAGCGTCTGCAGACCATCGAAACAAACGATCCGGAACGCATTCAGACTGCTGAGAAGAAGAACCTGCTGATCGATTCCTTCGTGAAGTGGCGCATCGACGATCCCCGTCTCTTCTACGTCACCTTCGGCTCGAACGACCGCGCTGCTGTCGAGCGTCTGCAGGCGCAGATCCGCGACGCCCTGAACGCGGCAGTCAACGTGCGCACGGTGAAAGAGGTGGTCTCGAGCGAACGTGACACGATCATGCGCGAAATCCTCAGCAACGTTCAGCGCCGAGCGAAGCCGCTGGGCGTGGAAATTGTCGACGTGCGTCTGCGCCGTATCGAGTTTGCGCCCGAGATTTCCGAGTCGGTGTACCGCCGTATGGAAGCCGAACGTAAGCAGGAAGCCAATCGTCTGCGTGCGTCCGGTGCCGCCGATGGCGAGCGCATCCGCGCCCAGGCCGATCGTCAGCGTCAGGAAATGCTGGCCGAAGCGTACGCGCAGGCCCAGGCAATCAAGGGTGAGGGTGAAGGTAAGGCGGCGGGTATTTACGCCGAAGCTTACGGCAAGAACCCCGAGTTCTACGACTTCTACCGCAGCCTTGAGGCCTACCGCTCGGCGTTTGGCGGCCAGGGCGACACGCTCGTCCTCAGCCCCAAGTCTGACTTCTTCAAGTTCTGGAAAGAAGCGAAGGGCGGTCAGGAAGCTCCGGGCGACGCTCTCAGGCCCCTGCCGCAGTAAGTATGTTCCACGCGCCGCGCCCGCAGCACTGCAGGCGCGGCGCAATCACGCCTGCCGACCGTTTGCGCTGCGCGCTGCATGGTTTACAATAGCGTGTAAGTTTCGATTACTTTTCCGCGAGCGACTTGGCGGGCTTACGCCCCAAGTCGCTTTTTGTTTGGCATTCGCTTGAAGCGAACTCACTCAAGACCAATGATGACCAAGTGGTTGTTGCCGGAAAGCCTGGCGGACATCCTTCCCGCCGAGGCGCGTCGCATCGAAGAATTGCGCCGCAAGCTGCTCGACCTATATCGCGTGTACGGCTTTGAGCTGGTGATGCCGCCGCTGGTGGAATACCTCGAGTCGCTCCTCACGGGGCACGGTCACGACCTCTCGCTGCGCACCAACAAGCTTGTCGACCAACTCTCGGGTCGCACCCTCGGCGTGCGGGCCGACATGACACCTCAGGTGGCACGTATCGACGCCCATCTGCTCAATCGTGAAGGCGTCACGCGTCTGTGCTATTGCGGCTCTGTGCTGCATGCGCGGCCCATGGGCCTATTGTCTGATCGCGAGCTGCTGCAGATCGGCGCCGAGATCTTCGGCCACCCGGGGGTCGAGGCCGACATCCAGGTCATTGAACTGGCGCTCCAGAGCGTACGCCTTGCCGGCGTGGGCCGTCCGCGGCTCGATCTCAATCATCCCGGGGTCCTGCGCGCCATCGTCGAGTCCGATCCGGCCCTCGCCGGCTTGGCCGAAGATGTTGCCGACCTGCTGTCCACCAAAGATATCGCAGGGCTGCGCAGCCTGGCCGAAACCACGCCCGAGCTGCAATCCACCACGCTGCAGGCGCTGGTCGAACTGGCCAGCCTGTACGGGGGCCGTGAAGTGCTGCAGCGCGCACGCGAGGTGCTGCCACCCCTGCCGGCGGTGGCACAGGCGCTCGACGACCTGCAGCAGCTGGCCGGTTTTCTGGCTGACTACGAACTCAGTTTCGATTTTGCCGACGTGCGTTCGGGCTATGGCTACCATTCCGGCATCGTGTTCGCCATCTACGCCGACGGCTGGCACGACACGCTGGTACGCGGCGGCCGTTACGACGGCGTCGGTGTTGCATTCGGCCGCTCGAGGCCGGCCACGGGTTTCAGCCTCGATCTTCGTATGCTGGCAGCCGGGCTACCCCCCGCCGAGCCGGCCAAGGCAGTGCGTGCACCATGGGGCTGCGATCCGGCCCTTTCGGCGGCGCTGCAGCAGCTGCGTGCCCAGGGCACGATTGTGGTCCAGGTATTGCCGGGTCAGCAACAAAGCCTCGACGAGTTCGTGTTTGACCGCGAACTGGTTCTGGAAGGCGACCAATGGAAGGTGAGGGCGATTCAGTAGCGCGCCGGTTTCTGCTGCTTTATCGTATGGGTTTTCACATCGGTCGGCCTTGCGGGGCCGGCACATCGTAATCAATAGATGAAATGAGCAAGAATATCGTGGTGATCGGCACCCAATGGGGTGACGAAGGCAAGGGCAAGATCGTTGACTGGCTGGCCGAGTCGGCTCAGGGCGTCGTGCGCTTCCAGGGCGGTCACAATGCAGGCCACACGCTGTGGATCAACGGCAACAAGACCATCTTGCGCCTGATCCCCTCCGGCATCATGCATCCGCACGTCACCTGCTATATCGGCAACGGTGTGGTGCTGTCGCCCGAGGCCCTGTTCAAAGAGATCGGCGAACTCGAAGAAGCCGGCCTCGACGTACGTTCACGCTTGCGTGTATCGGCCGCCTGCCCGCTCATCCTGCCTTATCACATTGCTGTGGATCAGGCCCGCGAGGCCCGCAAGGGAGAAGGCAAGATCGGCACGACCGGTCGCGGCATCGGCCCCGCCTACGAAGACAAGGTGGCCCGCCGTGCGCTGCGCGTGCAAGACCTCTTCACGCCCCAAGTCTTCGACGCCAAGCTCGAAGAAGCGCTCGACTTTCATAACTTCGTGCTCACTCAGTATCTGGGCGCCGAAGCCATTTCCATGAACGAGGTGCGCGACTCGATGATGGCCATCGCTCCTGAACTGAGCCCCATGGTCGCCGACGTCTCGCACGAACTGCACAAGGTCAGCAAGGCAGGTGGCCGCCTGTTGTTCGAAGGCGCACAGGGCGCATTGCTCGATATCGATCACGGCACTTATCCCTTTGTCACCAGCAGCAACTGCGTTGCCGGCGCTGCGGCTGCCGGTGCCGGTGTGGGCCCGCAGATGCCCGATTATGTGCTGGGTATTGCCAAGGCCTATACCACTCGGGTCGGTTCCGGCCCGTTCCCTACTGAACTGCACGACGACGTCGGCGCACACCTGGCCAAAGTCGGCAAGGAATTTGGCTCGGTTACCGGGCGGCCGCGTCGCTGCGGCTGGTTCGACGGTGCAGCCATGAAGCGCTCGGTCATGATCAATGGCATCAACGGCCTTTGCATCACTAAGCTCGATGTGCTTGACGGCATCGAATCCCTGAAGATCGGCGTCGGATATCGCTATCAGGGCGAGTTCCTCGATGTGCTTCCCTATGGTGCCGATGCCGTTACGGGCGCCGAGCCCGTCTTTGAAGAGCTGCCTGGCTGGAGTGAATCCACCGCCGGCATCACTGAATACGACAAGCTGCCGGTCAATGCACGCCGCTACCTCGAGCGCATTGCTGAAGTATGCGATGTGGCGATCGACATGATCTCCACCGGCCCCGACCGCATGGAAACCATCATGTTGAACCAGTCTTTCAAGGCCTGATACAAGGAATTGCGCACCATGACCCTGCCCGCCAATACTGATCGCGATCACTGGGTATCCTGGGATCAATATCACGAGCTTATCGAACGCCTTGCACTGATCGTGCATGAGTCCGAGTGGAAGTTCGACAAGATCCTGTGTCTGGCACGGGGTGGTGTGCGCGTCGGTGATGTGCTGTCGCGCATCTTCGACGTGCCGCTGGGCATTCTGGCTACCAGCAGCTATCGCGAAGCGGCGGGCACCGTTCAGGGGCAGCTCGACATCGCACAGTTCATCACCATTACGCGCGGCACGCTCGACGGCAAGGTCCTGATGGTCGACGACATGGTCGACACTGGTCTCACTTTCAGCCGCGTGCGTGACCACCTGGTTCGTCAGTTTCCGGGCATCGAAGAGCTGCGTACCGCGGTGCTGTGGTGGAAGGGCCACTCTCAGGCAATTCCCGATTACTACGTCGAAAAGCTGCCGACCAACCCCTGGATCCACCAGCCGTTCGAGGATTACGACAGTATCCGGCCGCACCAGCTCGAGTCCTGGCTGCGCAAGGGTACCCGCTAAGCAGTGCGGCAATTGCGCACTAATTGACTAACCAAGCAGGACCGGGGTAAGATTTATAGTTATCCCGTGTTTGTATCTTTCATTTAATCTACAAGGCCAGGAATACATGCCTATCGTTCGTCTGAAGGAAAATGAGCCCTTCGAAGCCGCCCTTCGTCGCTTCAAGCGCACAATCGAGAAAAACGGTCTCTTGACCGAGCTGCGTTCGCGTGAATACTACGAAAAGCCCACGGCTGAGCGCAAGCGCAAGCATGCAGCCGCCGTCAAGCGCCACTACAAGCGCATCCGCAGCCAGCAACTGCCCCCGCGTCTGTATTGATTGATACCAGAATCCTTCATACAGGATCTACTCGCTCGAGTCGACGTCGTTGATGTCGTCGGGCGATATGTGCAGCTGCGCAAGGGCGGTGCCAACCTGCTTGGTCTCTGCCCCTTTCACAACGAAAAATCGCCGTCCTTCACTGTAAGTCCCACCAAGAAGTTCTATCACTGCTTTGGTTGTGGGGCGCACGGCACGGCCATTACCTTCCTGATCGAGCATACCGGGGCCAGTTTCCCTGAAGCGGTGCGTACGCTGGCCGGCACTGTTGGCATGACAGTGCCCGAAGCGCCGCGTACGCCCCGCCAGCAGCAGCTCGACAAGCAGCGCAAGCAAGAAGTCTCACGCCACGAACAAGTGCTTGAATCGGCGCATCGCCATTATCTGGCGAGCCTCAAGCGTTCGTCGCGTGCGATCGAGTACCTGAAGGGCAGGGGCCTGAGTGGCGAGATTGCCGCTCGTTTCGGGCTGGGCTGGTCGGGAGAAGACCGGCGCGGTCTGACCGCGGTATTCCCCGACTACGAAGATCCGATGCTGGTCGAGTGTGGCCTGGTCATCGAATCGGAAGATGGGCGACGTTACGACCGTTTTCGTGAACGGGTGATGTTTCCGATTCGGAATGGTCGGGGCAAACTCATCGGGTTCGGCGGCCGGATCATCGGCAAGGGCGAGCCCAAATACCTGAATTCTCCCGAAACACCCCTGTTTTCCAAGGGCCGCGAGCTGTATGGCTTGTGGGAGTCCCGCGCGGGCATCCGCAGCGAAGGCTGCGTGCTGGTCGTCGAAGGTTATATGGACGTGGTGGGTCTTGCCCAGCACGGCCTGAACAATGCCGTGGCCACGTTGGGCACGGCCACGACGCCCGAGCACGTGCAGAAGTTGCTGCGCGCCAGCAACAAGGTGGTGTTCAGCTACGACGGCGACGCAGCGGGCAGGCGTGCCGCGTGGCGTGCATTGCTTGCTTGCCTACCGCTGATGCGCGACGACGTGTCGGTGCGCTTTCTGTTTCTTCCTGCCGAGCATGATCCGGATTCCTATATCAGGGCGTATGGTGACAAGGCGTTTCGCGCCACCATCGATGAGGCCGTGTTGCTGTCGCGTTTCATGCTCGATGAACTCGCTTCCCGCCACCGGCTCGATGAGCCCGAGGGCAGGGCGGCGTGTGTGCACGAGGCGGCGCCACTGTTGCTGAGCCTTCCGCAGAACGCCTACCGTCTGCAGATCGAGCGGGAGTTCGCACGCCTTGTCATGCTGACCCCTGAAGAGCTCGATGGCTTGCTGGAACAGGCACGGGCAAGCGCACAGGCGCGTGAGCCGATTCATGCCTCGACGCGGGGCGCGGGCGAATCCGCCTCGCCGGGCAGGGCATTGCCGCACGCATCAGGGGCAGACGGGCGTTCCAGTGGCGAGTCCGGGCACGACTCTGAGCCGCCGTGGCTCGAAGACGGTGGCGCATGGAGTGAACCGGCATTTCACGACGCGCCGTTCGGCGCGCGGGACACCGCTGTCTCGTCGGGTGTGTCCGCGCCGCGAGGCCGGCGGGGGGCGGCCCGGCAGGCGACGACGCGTCACAGTGTCACACCCATGGCAAAGCAGTTGCTGCGCCTGCTTATCGCACATCCTCATCTTGTAGCGGGGCTGGGCGACCAGCAGCTTGAAATTCTGGAGCGTGGCCCCCATTTGAAGCTTGTACGTGATTTGATTGCACTTGCCACAGTCAGCGGCGCCCGCCACGCCGGGGCGCTGTTGCAGGCAGCAGAGCCTGGTTCCGATCTGGAGCAGGTGCTGTCGGGGCTCGGGCCACAGGTGCTGGCCGAAGAAGACCTGCCTGATCCGCAGGCTGAATGGAATGACGCCCTACGACGCATTGAGCTCGACCTGATCAAAGCCGAGCAGGCCGCCCTGGCGCAAGGTGGCCTGAAAGACGCCGCAGCACAGCAGCGCTACCAGGATTTGAGCCGCCGACGTATTCTTCTTGAATCGGGCGGTTTGCGCAAAGTATTGTAAAATGGAACGTTTCGCGGCGCATACGCTTCTTGTGCCGGCAGCGAACCTTCCTTCCTACTGAAGCAACGAGTGGTGGCCTCGTGCCCTTCCAGTGTATCTGCGTCTACGGAAAGCGACTATGACCAAAGAGACCCGTGTTTCCCCCCAAGCGGCCGACGAGGCTGCCAAGAAAACCAAGACTGTGGCTGCGACCCGCGATGTCGACTCGCTGACAGTGAAGGCCGGGGAAAACGTCGACGGCGGCGCGGCTGAAAAGCCGGCCGCCAAGAAAACCGCTGCGAAGAAGACGGCCGCAAAGAAAACCGTCGCCAAAAAGGCGGCAGCCAAGAAGACTGCGGCCAAGAAGACGGTCGCCCGCAAAACGGCTGACGACGGCGACATGGCAGAAGCCGCGCCCAAGCCACGCGCGAGCAAGTCGACCGGCCGGCGCCCTGGCCGCCCCGCAAAGAATGCAAACGCCGATTCCGATGATTTCGTCGATGACGACAACGGCGACGGCGAGGTGATCCCCGAGCTCAAGCCGCTGCCCAAGCGTGGCAGCAAGCGAGCCAAGGGCGAAAAAGACGTGCCCACTCGCAACCAGCTCACGCCTGAAGAGCAGGAAGCGCGCCGCAACCGCCTCAAGGTGCTCATCAAGCTGGGTAAAGACCGTGGGTATCTCACCTATGGCGAGATCAACGACCATCTGCCCGACGACCTGGTCGACGCAGAAGCCATCGACGGCATCATCAGCACGTTCAGCGACATGGGCATTTCGGTCTACGACCAGGCGCCCGATGCTGACACGCTGCTCATGAGCGATGCTGCGCCGGTGTCGGCGAGCGACGATGACGTCGAAGACGAGGCCGAAGCCGCCCTTACCACCGTCGACTCCGATTTTGGCCGCACGACCGACCCGGTCCGCATGTACATGCGCGAAATGGGTACCGTCGAGCTTCTGACTCGCGAGGGCGAAATCGAGATTGCCAAGCGCATCGAAGACGGCCTCAAGCACATGGTCATGGCGATTGCCGCCTGCCCCACCACGGTCAAGGAAATCCTCGATCACGCTGACCGCGTGCGCGAGGGCACACTCAAGATCGACGAATTCGTCGATGGCCTGGTCGATGAAGAAGGCGAGGACTACGCCGGCTCCGGTGTCACCAGCGAAGACGATGACGACGGCCCTGCCGGCGGCATGAGCAGCAAGCAGATCGAATTCCTCAGCAAGAAGGCGATGAAGAAGTTCGACATCGTCCAGGAGTGGTTCGACAAGATGCGCGAAGCCTTCGAAACCGAAGGCTACGGTTCGCCCGCTTATCAGGAAGCCCAGGAAACCATTCTGAATGAGCTCATGGGTGTGCGCTTCACCGCCAAGATGGTCGAGCGCCTGGCCGACGCCATGCGCCTGCAGGTGCGCGAGGTTCGTCGCCACGAACGCGCCATCATGCAGACCTGTGTCGATCGCGCCGGCATGCCCCGCACGCACTTCATCAAGACATTCCCCGGTAACGAAACCAATCTCGACTGGGTGCTCGATGAGGTCGCCGCTGGTCATCCGTATTCTGCAACGCTCGAGCGTTATGTGCCCGACGTGCAGGAGATCCAGAAGAAGCTCATCGAACTGCAGCGTTCGGTCGTGCTGCCGCTGAAGGACCTCAAGGACGTCAACAAGCGCATGGCCACCGGCGAGGCCAAGGCCCGCAAGGCCAAGCGCGAAATGACCGAGGCCAACTTGCGCCTGGTGATTTCCATCGCCAAGAAGTACACCAACCGCGGCCTGCAGTTCCTCGATCTCATTCAGGAAGGCAACATCGGCCTCATGAAGGCGGTCGACAAGTTCGAATACCGTCGTGGCTACAAGTTCTCCACGTACGCCATGTGGTGGATCAGGCAGGCCATCCAGCGCGGCTTCGCCGACTCGGCGCGGACCATCAGGCTGCCCGTGCACGTGCTTGAGATGCTGTCCAAGCTGTCCAGGGTCGAGCGGGACATGCACCAGCGGCTCGGCCGCGAGCCCACCCCGGAAGAGCT
>JAEZGR010000385.1 GCA_023437255.1 Pseudomonadota bacterium
CGCCGGTGAAACCGTCGCGTGCGAGCCAGGCTGCGGTCAGGCCGCTGACTGCGGCGTGGGCGGTGTGCAGCTGTTTGGAGTCGGCGGCGTCTTTGAGGAATTCCCACAGGCCGGCCGCCTGGGTGCCCGCAGACCCCAAGGCATGCAGCATCTGGTCACTGTCGAGCCGCAGCAGGTTGCCGACAGACGCGGCAGCAGCCAAGGCGCCGGCCGTGCCGGTGGTGTGAAAGACCTTGTAGTGCGAACGACCCAGAAACTCGCCCACCCGAATGCCGGTCTCGTAGCCGGCCACGCAGGCAGTGAGCAGTTCGGGGCCGGAGCGGCCCAGGGCCTGTGCCGCGGCGATGGCCGGGGGAAACACGACGGCGGCCGGGTGAAAGACGGAGCCATTGTGCACGTCGTCCTGCTCAACCATGTGCGCCGCGGCGGCATTGCTCATGGCCGCAAACAGGGGAGAGGTGTCGCGTCGCGAGACCAGGTTTTCGCTTGGCCCGCTCGAAGGGCCCATGGTTTCGGCAAAGGCGGCGATACTTTGAACGGGCCGGGCGCTGGAGCCGGCCAGAATCGAGGCCAGACAGTCGAGCATGAGGTCTTCGGTACGCCTTAGCACTGCGGCGGGAATGGTGTCGAAGCTGAGAGAGGCCGCGAAGTCGGCCAGGTCTGCGCTGAGGTGAGGCTGCGTCATGGCAGGGAGTTCCGGTTCATTACAATAGCGAAACCGTTACTTTGCCCGAATGTCAGGCAGTCGCCAAATCGGAGATTCAGATATGCATACGCAAGCAGCCGGGCGCGAAGTCGTGCTCGCGTCGAACAACGCCGGCAAGCTGCGCGAGTTTTCAGCCATTCTTGCCGAGGCGGGCATCACCATGATTCCACAGGGTGCCCTGGGTGTCTCGGAAGCCGATGAACCCCATCTCACCTTTGTCGAGAATGCCCTGGCCAAGGCCCGGCATGCCAGCCAGCACACGGGGCGGCCGGCGCTGGCCGATGACTCGGGTCTGTGTGTGCCGGCGCTGGGTGGTGCGCCGGGGGTGTATTCGGCCCGCTACGCCAGCATGGGCGGCGGCGAAAAATCCGATCTGGCGAACAACATGCGCCTGGTCAGCCAGTTGCAAGGCGTCGAAGATCACCGCGCCTACTACGTTGCGGTGCTTGTTTACCTGGAAAGCGCCGAGGACCCGTGCCCGATCGTCGCCGAGGGCCGCTGGCACGGCAAGATTGTGGCGCAGCCACGCGGCGAGCACGGCTTCGGGTATGACCCGCATTTCTGGCTGCCGGAGCAGGGATGCACGGTTGCCGAGCTCGACCCGGCCGAAAAGAATCGCATCAGTCACCGCGGCCAGGCGCTGGCCATGCTGCTGCAACGCCTGCGCGAACTTCGCCCATGAGCCACGATCCACAGAATGGTGAGGGTGCCAACGTCCAGGGGCGTCAGCCCTCGGTGGTGCCGGCAAACGAAGCGCCTCGTGTCCGACCAGCAGCCGGTCACGGCCTGGGGCATCGCCCGCTTCCCCCGCTATCGTTGTATGTGCATGTGCCGTGGTGCGTGCGCAAGTGCCCGTATTGCGATTTCAACTCGCATGAAGCAGGGCAGAGCTTGCCCGAAGAGGCCTACCTGCAGGCGCTGCAGGCCGATCTCGAGCAGGCGCTGCCGCTGATCTGGGGCCGGCAGGTCATCTCCGTTTTCATTGGGGGGGGCACCCCCAGTCTGCTGTCTGATCGCGCCATTGACCAGATGCTCACCACCTTTCGGGCCTATCTGAATCTGTTGCCCGATGCCGAGATCACGCTTGAGGCAAACCCGGGCACAGCGGAAGCAGGACGCTTTGAAGCCTACGCGCGCAGTGGTGTGACACGCCTTTCGCTGGGGATCCAGAGCTTCAATGACGATGCCTTGCGTGCGCTGGGGCGTATCCATGATTCCCGGCAGGCCAGGGCGGCCATCGACATGGCGCAGAAGGCCGCTTCGCAGGTGAACCTCGATATCATGTACGCCTTGCCGGGTCAGACGCTCGAAGGGTGCAAGCAGGATCTGGCCGCCGCCATGTCTTACGGCACCGGGCATCTGTCTCTGTACCACCTCACGCTTGAACCCAACACGGTGTTCGCCAAGTATCCGCCGCCGCTGCCCGACGACGACTTGGCCGCGCAGATGCACGAATACATCATCGAGATCACGGCGTCGCACGGCTGGGAGCAGTACGAGGTGTCGGCGTATGCACGCCCCGGCTGTCGCAGCCTGCACAATCAGAATTACTGGACCTTCGGCGATTATCTGGGCATCGGCCCGGGCGCCCACGGCAAGCTGTCGTTTCACGATCGCATCTTGCGTCAGGCGCGCCATCGCAGCCCCGAAAGCTGGATTTCACGGGCGCTGCAGCGCGACGGCAGCCATATCGCCGAAGAGCGGGTGGTCAACCCCCAGGAAATTGGTTTCGAATTCATGCTCAATGCCCTGCGCCTGAAAGAGGGTGTGGACATGAGTCTGTTCTCGGCTCACACGGGTCTGCCGGTAACTGCCGTGCTGCAGGCACTTAAGCGCCTCGAGGAACGCAATCTGGTTTCGCTCAAGGCCGGGCGTCTGCGCACCACTGAAATGGGATGGCGCTATCTGAACAATGTGCTACAGGAATTTCTGGACTGATGCATTAAGAAGGGACGCTGTGCACTAAAATATGCACCTTATTGGTGCATCGTGCACCGTCTTGGGGAGCTTCGCATGCCGCAAGCCGGGGCAGTACGCGCTTTTCTCGGTGCCACGCCGCCCAAAAGTTGGCATGGCCATTGCTTTAACCACCGTGTCCCTTCAGCACAACTGGTCCAGGAGCCCTTATGTCCGCCCCCGAAGATGTTCTCAAGATGATTGCCGACAACGAGGTCGCTTTCGTTGATTTCCGTTTTACCGATACGCTTGGCAAAGAACACCACCTCACCGTACCGGCTCACACTGTCGATGAAGAGCGCCTCGAGACCGGGGTCATGTTCGACGGTTCGTCCATCGCCGGCTGGAAAGGCATTGAGGCCTCCGATATGGTGCTCGTGCCTGAAGCCAGCACGGCGCGTATCGATCCCTTCCGTGAAGAAACCACGCTGATCGTCACCTGCGACGTGGTCGAGCCTTCCGATATGACCGGCTACGACCGCGATCCTCGCTCCATCGCCAAGCGCGCAGAAGCCTATCTGAAATCCAGCGGCCTGGGCGACACCGCCTATTTTGGCCCCGAGCCGGAGTTCTTCGTGTTCGACGGCGTCAGCTGGGACGACAATGCGTCCGGCTGTTTCGTCAAGATTCATTCCGATGAAGGCGTTTGGTCGCGCGGCCTCGACATGAACGGCTCCAACCTGGGCCATCGTCCTGGCGTCAAGGGCGGTTATGTACCCGTGTCGCCGATCGACAGCTTTGCCGACATGCGCTCCGAGATGTGCCTGCTGCTGGAACAGCAGGGCGTTCCCGTCGAAGTGCACCACCACGAAGTGGCCGGCCCCGGCCAGCTCGAGATCGGTACCCGTTTCAGCACTCTGGTACAGCGCGCTGACTGGAACCAGATCCTGAAGTACACCGTACGCAACGTCGCCCATGTGTATGGGAAGACGGCCACCTTCATGCCCAAGCCCATCGTTGGCGACAACGGTTCCGGCATGCACGTGCACCAGTCGGTCTGGAAAGACGGGCAGAACCTGTTCGCCGGTAACGGTTATGCCGGCCTCTCGGAATTCGCCCTGTACTACCTCGGCGGCATCATCAAGCATGCCCGGGCACTGAACGAGTTGACCAACCCCACCACCAACTCGTACAAGCGCCTCGTGCCGCACTTCGAGGCTCCGGTCAAGCTGGCATATTCCGCCCGCAACCGCTCGGCTTCCATCCGTATTCCGTACGTGGGCAGCCCGAAGGCGCGTCGTGTCGAAGCCCGCTTCCCGGACCCCATGGCCAACCCCTACCTGGCGTTTGCGGCATTGCTGATGGCCGGTCTCGACGGCGTGCAGAACAAGATCCACCCCGGCGACCCTGCCGACAAGAATCTGTACGACCTGCCTCCGGAGGAAGACGCACAGATCCCGACCGTGTGTGCCTCGCTGGAGCAGGCGGTCGAAGCGCTGGACAACGATCGCGAGTTCCTGACCCGCGGTGGTGTGTTCAGCAACGACATGCTCGACGCCTACATCGAACTCAAGCGCGCGGAAATCACCCGCCTGCGCATGACGACTCATCCCGTCGAGTTCGATATGTACTACAGCCTGTGAGCATACGGGGCGGCGGCGGCTCTGCCGCTGCTGCTCCCAACCGGAACGCGGCATGGACGTCAGCGCCTATGACCTCTTGTCGACGGCCGTGCTGCTGCTTGACGCGCAGGGCCGCATCGACCACGCGAATACCGCAGCCGAAGAGCTGTTCGGCAGCTCGCGCCGACAGCTCAAAGGTCAGCTGGTCGCCGATCTGCTCGGCGACGATGAAACGCTGCATACCCGCTTGATGCAGGCGGTGTCGGGGCGCTTCGGCATTCTGCGCCAGCCGCTCTCGGTGAAGCGGCCCGGCTCCGCCGTGCCGGTCAACGTCGCGGTGGTGCCGTTGGGTGGTGAAGCATGGTCGGCACTCGTCGAGGTGCGGGTGGTCGAGCAGCACATGCTGCTTGAGCGGCACCAGCAACTGGGCAAGGAGCTGGCTGCGCAGCGCGAAACCCTGCGTAACCTGGCGCACGAGGTCAAGAATCCGCTCGGCGGAATCCGCGGGGCGGCACAATTGCTCGATACCGAGCTCGGTGAACATGGCCTGCGCGAATACACGCGGGTGGTGATCGCCGAGGCCGATCGCCTGGCCCATCTGGTCGATCGCCTGATCACGCCGCAGGGTGCCAGTCTGCGCAAGGAGCGGTTGAACATCCACGAAATTTGTGAGCGCGTCCGCATGCTGGTGGCCGCGGAATTCACGAATGTCCGGATCCGTTGCGACTACGATGCGTCGCTGCCCGAACTGGTCGGGGATTTCTCGCGCCTGCTGCAGGCAATGCTCAATATCGGTCGCAATGCCGCTCAGGCACTGACCGAACAGCGGGAACACGCACGAATCGCGGCCCAGGTCGCAAACCAGGTCACCGCAGGTGAGGATGTCGCGTCGCAGGACGCCGTTCAGGACGTGCTCGTCGAGCCACTCCAGCTCGTGCTGCGCACCCGGGTGGCACGCCAGGTTCTGCTTGCCGAATCACAGGTTCCGCTCGCTGTCGTGGTCTCGGTCATCGACAACGGGCCCGGCGTACCCCCGGAGCTGGCCGACAAGCTGTTCCACCCGCTGGTCACCGGGCGAGCCGCCGGAACAGGGCTGGGCCTGAGCCTGGCGCAGGAATTCGTGCTGCAGCATGGCGGCCTGCTGGAATGCGACTCAAGACCGGGTCACACCGAGTTCCGAATGATTCTGCCTCTGGAGGCAAAATGAAGCCGGTATGGATCGTTGATGACGACCAGAGCATCCGCTGGGTGCTCGAGAAGGCGCTCGATCGAGCCGGCCTGAGCGCGCGCTGCTTTTCCGGTGGCGCCGACATGCTCGACGCACTCGAAGAAGAACTGCCTTCGGTGCTGGTCACCGATATCCGGATGCCCGGCATCGATGGTCTGAGTCTGCTGAAACAGATCAAGGAAACACATCCGGAGCTGCCGGTCATCGTCATGACCGCCTTCACCGACCTGAGCAGCACCGTCGAGGCCTTCCAGAAGGGGGCTTTCGATTATCTGCCCAAGCCCTTCGATGTCAATGCTGCCGTGGCGCTGATTCGCCGCGCGGGGCAACGCGAGCCGGGCGCTGCCGCGTCGGTGCAGGAGTCGGAACGCGATGCGCAGGAACCGCGCGTGATGATGCAATCGTCGGCGCCGGCCATGCAGGAAGTGTTCAGGGCCATCGGCCGCTTGGCCGCGTCGAATGTCACGGTACTGATCACGGGTGAGTCGGGCTCGGGCAAGGAATTGATCGCCCGCGCGCTGCACCAACATGGCAATCGCGCGGCAGGCCCCTTCGTGGCGGTGAATGCGGCCGCCATTCCAAAAGACCTGCTTGAGGCTGAATTGTTCGGTCACGAGCGAGGCGCATTCACGGGCGCCACCCAGCAGCGCCGCGGCCGCTTCGAGGAAGCGCGCGGCGGCACGCTGTTTCTCGATGAAATCGGCGACATGCCGTTCGACCTGCAGACGCGCCTGCTGCGCGTCCTGGCCGAAGGCAGCTTCTACCGGGTGGGGGGCTCGCAGGCGATCCGGGCCGACGTGCGCATCGTCGCGGCGACGCACCAGCCCCTGGAACAACGTGTGGCGGAAGGGCGTTTCCGCGAGGACCTTTTCCACCGGCTCAACGTGATCCGGCTGCGCTTGCCGCCGCTGCGTGAGCGCAAGGAAGACATTCCGGCGCTCGTTCAGCTGTTCCTGCGCAACAGCGCGCGCGACCTGGGGATCGCCCCGCGCCGGCTTTCGCCCGAGGCCATGGATGCCCTGATAGCGTTTGATTACCCCGGCAACATCCGGCAGCTCGAGAATTTCTGTCAGTGGCTCAGCGTGATGTCGTCGAGCCCGCTCGTCGAACTCAAGGATCTGCCGCCGGAACTGGTCGATGCCGTGCGCGGCGCATCCGGCAACGAGCCGTTCGGATTGGGGCAACCCGTTGCGTCGGGGACACCGGGCGTAATCGGCGCAGTGGGTGATCAGGTGCTTGTGGCTGACGTCACCGCGACACCCCAGTCCGCAGCGCTGACACCCGAATGGAGCGGTCTGCTAAAGGATGATGTCCTGGCACGACTGCAGCGCAATGAGCCGGCGATCATGGCCACACTGAGTCGGGAATTCGAACGGGTATTGATCTCTGCGGCGCTGGA
>JAEZGR010000034.1 GCA_023437255.1 Pseudomonadota bacterium
ACACGACCCAGTTCGAACACACGCACGCGGCTCTGACGGTGGCGCATATTGTGCGCAATGTTCGCCACCAGACCACCAATGAGACTGCTGCGCATCACTGCCAACTGGCTGGCAATCGGGTTCAGCAGGCGGATCGGATTGTCCTGGCCGGCGTAATCACGCTCCCAGGCCTCTTCGACAAACGAAAAATTGATGACTTCCTGATAGTCGAGCGCGGCCATGCGGGCCCGCAGCTCGTGCGGGCCACGCAAGGTTTCGGGCTGAACACGCATCTGTGCCCGTGCACGTGGGGGCTGATCGGGAATTCGCTCGAAGCCGTAGATACGAGCCACTTCCTCGATGAGGTCTTCTTCGATGGCAAGGTCGAAGCGGTAGCTGGGGGGCTCCACCTCGAAGACGTCGTCATTGACCGTGAACGAGAGCCCCAGGCGGCTGAAGATGTCTTCCACTTCGGCGCGCTCGAGCGGCAGGCCCAATACACGGCGGCAGCGTTCGAGACGCATGCGCACCGGCTTGCGCTCCGGAAGCGCGACGACCTGATCATCGAGCGGGCCCACCTGGCCACCGCAAATGTCGACGATGAGTCGGGTCATGTACTCGAGGTCCTGGGTCACATTGGCGAAATCAACGCCGCGCTCGAAGCGATGGCTCGCCTCGGAGCTGAACTTGTAGCGACGGGCCCGGCCCATGATGGCCTCGGGCCACCAGAACGCGCCTTCCAGGTAGATGTCGGTGGTTTCGAGGGTGACGGAGGTGGCCTCACCGCCCATGATGCCGGCCATGCTTTCGACCACGTCGCCAGCGGTGATCACACCAACATCGGGTTGCAGATCAACCACCTGCCCGCTCAGCAGTTCGAGCGTTTCGCCCTCGCGCGCCCAGCGCACGGTGAGGCCGCCCTGAATGCGGCGTATGTCGAACACGTGGGTGGGGCGACCCAGCTCGAGCATCACGTAATTCGAAATATCGACCAGCGCAGAAATTGAACGCTGCCCCGCCCGCTCGAGCTGACGCTTCATCCAGGCTGGCGTTTCGGCACGGGCATTGACCCCGCGGATTACGCGACCGGCAAAGCGACCGCACAGATCGGGCGCCTCGACATTGACGGGAAGGCGGTCTTCGATCGTGGGCACTACCGGTTCGAACGACAGGGCCTTCAGGGGCGCGCCGGTCAGCGCGGCGACTTCACGGGCCACGCCACGGATCGACAGGCAGTCTGCCCGGTTGGGAGTGAGCTTGAGGGTGAACAGCGTGTCGTCAAGGTCGAGGTAGCGGCGCAGGTCTTCGCCCACCGGGGCATCGCCCGGCAACTCGAGCAGACCCGCGTGGTCCTGCGAGAGGCCGAGTTCGCGTGCCGAGCACAGCATGCCGGCCGACTCCACACCTCGCATCTTCACGGGGCCGATCTTCATGCCGCCGGGCAACTCTGCACCCACGCGCGCGAGCGGTACCAAGAGGCCTTCGGCAGCATTGGGTGCGCCACAGACGATCTGCAGCTGAGTGCCGCTGCCGTCGTCAACCGCGCACACACGCAGCCGGTCGGCATTGGGATGGGGCTGAACCTGAGCGATACGTGCGACAACGACACCGGTGAACGGCGGTGCCACAGGCTCGGTCTCTTCCACTTCCAGCCCGGCCATGGTGAGGCTGTGCGACAGCGCATCGGTATCGAGATCGGGATTGACGTATGAACGGAGCCAGGATTCTGGGAATAGCATGATGGTCTCAGGTGTAACGGTGCAGTCGGAAAGATGCCGGGCGATCACGCCCGGCCGCGGGCTCAGCGGTTGAACTGACGCAGGAAGCGCAGATCGCCTTCAAAGAACAGGCGAAGGTCATTGACCCCATAGCGCAGCATGGCCAGCCGCTCGAGGCCGGAGCCGAAAGCAAAGCCGATGTAGCGCTCGGGATCGAGACCGAAGTTGCGCACCACCTGAGGATGCACCTGGCCCGAACCGGAGATTTCAAGCCAGCGACCCTGGTTGGGCCCCGACGTGAACATCATGTCGATTTCGGCCGAAGGTTCGGTGAACGGGAAGAAAGAGGGGCGGAAACGGACGCACAGGTCGTCGGTTTCGAAGAACGCCCGCAGAAAATCGGTGTACACGCCCTTGAGGTCGGCGAAAGAAATATCTTCGGCGATCCACAGGCCTTCGACCTGATGGAACATGGGCGAGTGTGTGGCGTCGCTGTCGACGCGGTAGGTGCGCCCCGGCGCGATGACCTTGATGGGCGGCTTGTTCATGCGGGCATAGCGCACCTGCATGGGACTGGTGTGCGTACGCAGCAACAGCGGCAGGCCGTCTTCGCCGTTCATGTCGACGTAGAAGGTGTCCTGCATCGAACGGGCCGGATGGTTCTCCGGGTTGTTCAGCGCCGTGAAGTTGGTCCAGTCGTTTTCGATTTCGGGGCCGTCGGCCACGTCAAAACCGATAGAGCGGAAGATGGCCTCGACGCGTTGCCAGGCCTGAATGACGGGGTGAATGCCGCCAATGCCCCGGCCGCGGCCGGGCAGCGTCACATCGATGGTCTCGGCTGCCAGGCGCCGGTCGAGCTCCGCCTGCTGCAGCTGTGCCCGGCGCGCGTTCAGAAGCCCTTCAATCTGCTGCTTGAGCTGATTGATGCGTGCGCCCTCTTCCCGCTTGCGCTCAGGATCCAGGGCCGCCAGACCCTTGAGCATGGCAGTGAGTGCGCCCTGCTTGCCCAAAAAGCGTGCCTTGGCGTTTTCGAGCGCCGCCGCATCATGTGCCTGCGCGAACTGCTCTTTCGCCTGAACGATCAGATCATCGACCTGGGTTGTCATTCTGTACCCTTCCAAATGCAAACGGAGCCCCATGGAGCCCCGTTCGCAGCTAAACAGTCAACAAGATATCAGGCTGCCAAAGCCGCCTTGGCCTGAGAGACCACTGCAGCAAAGCCGGCCTTGTCGTTGACGGCCATATCGGCCAGGACCTTGCGGTCGAGTTCGATCTGAGCCTTCTTGGTGCCGGCGATGAAGGCGCTATATGTAACGCCCAGCTCGCGGCAAGCCGCATTGATACGAGTGATCCAGAGCGCACGGAACGTGCGCTTCTTGTTGCGGCGGTCGCGGTAGGCATACTGACCTGCCTTCATGACCGCCTGTTTGGCGACCCGGAATACATTACCCCGGCGGCCGCGGTAACCCTTGGCTGCCTTGATAACCTTCTTGTGACGTGCGCGGGCGGTAACGCCGCGTTTTACGCGTGGCATGTTTGATCTCCGTAAATCAAGCGAAAGGCATCATTGCCTTGACAGAAGCGACGTCGGCAGCGTGAACTGCAGCAGAACCACGCAGCTGGCGCTTGTTCTTGGTCGTCTTCTTGGTAAGGATGTGGCGCTTGAACGCCTGACCCCGCTTGATGGAGCCGCTACCGCGAACCTTAAAGCGCTTCGCAGCGCCTTTCTTGGTTTTCATCTTGGGCATGATGACTGAACTCTTGTAATGCACATGCAGGTGGTGACCAAACCAGACTGACCACACTTTTCAGAACCTGACATCTGCTTCTTTTGCTTTTTTCCTTAAAGCGTGCCCAAGCAAATGGGTGCCGCTCCGGCCCAGGGTTTTGCGCCCATGGGTCAATAAGGAAAGCCATTGATTATACGACGATAAAAAGCCGTTTGTCTAACGCGATTGCCTGTCCCATACCGGTCGGAACTGCAGCGCTTCGGCGACGTGCTCCGGCTCAATCCGCTCGCACCCCGCCATGTCGGCCAATGTACGGGAAACACGCAAGACCCGATGCACGACCCGGACCGACCAGCTCCACCGCTCCGCCGCGCCTCGCACCAGACGGGCGCCTTCCGAATCGAGCTCGGCATGACGGCGCAATGCATCTCCTTCGAGCCGGGCGTTGGTGCTGCCCTGACGCACCCGCTGCTGCTGCAGACAGGCGACGACGCGCTGTTGTACCTCGGCAGACGTTTCGCCCGGTTCGGAATCAAACCAGGGTGTGTCGGGCGGCGCCAGCCCCACGTGCAGATCGATGCGATCAAGAAGCGGACCCGAGAGACGCCGACGGTATGCCTCGACCTTGGCAGGAGCACAGGTGCATGAACGGCGCGCATGCCCGGCCCAGCCGCAAGGGCATGGATTCATGGCCGCCACCAGCTGAAAGCGCGCGGGAAACACACAACTGACTCGCGCCCGCGCAATGCTGATCACGCCGGTTTCGAGCGGTTCGCGCAGCGACTCCAGCACGGGCCTGTGGAACTCGGGGATTTCATCGAGGAACAACACCCCATTATGCGCCAGGCTGATTTCCCCCGGTCGTGGCCCTGCCCCGCCGCCCACCCCGGCCGAAGTAGACGCCGTGTGGTGGGGAGCCCGGAATGGCGGGCGG
>JAEZGR010000035.1 GCA_023437255.1 Pseudomonadota bacterium
CGACACGACCCTGCCCGTGGAGCTGCCCATGGGCAAGGCCGACCACGTGATTCTTGGCGTGGTGCAGGCCCTCAAGGCACTGCACCCCAAGCGCACCGTGGTTCTGGTGTCAAAGGACATCAACATCCGGCTCAAGGCACGTGCCCTGGGCATGCACGCCGAAGATTACCTCAACGACAGGGTGATCGACGACTCCGACCTGCTGTACGACGGCGTCATGCCGCTGCCGGAAAACTTCTGGCTCAAGCACGGTAAAGGCGTTGAATCGTGGCAGCAGGGCGGCACCACCTTCTACCGCGTGAAGGGGCCGCTGTGCAGCGAGTTCCTGGTGAACCAGTTCGTGTACCTCGAAGGCGAAATGCCGCTGTATGCCCAGGTACGCGAAGTCAGCGGCAAGTCGGCCGTGCTCGCCACATTGCGCGATCACAGCCACGGGCGCAACAGCGTCTGGGGCATCACGGCGCGCAACCGCGAACAGAACTTTGCCCTGAACCTGCTGATGAACCCCGAATGCGACTTCGTTTCGCTGCTGGGCCAGGCGGGCACCGGCAAGACCCTGCTCGCCCTGGCGGCAGGCCTGGCGCAGACACTTGAAACAAACCGCTATAACGAAATCATCATCACGCGGGCCACCGTACCTGTCGGCGACGACATCGGTTTCCTACCGGGCACCGAAGAAGAGAAAATGCTGCCCTGGATGGGCGCGCTTGAAGACAATCTTGAAGTGCTGCATCTGGGCGCCGGCCGGCATGACCTGGCGAGCGACAGCGGCGGCACCGACTGGAATCGTCAATCCACCATGGATCTGATCCGTTCCCGGATCAAGGTGAAGTCGCTGAACTTCATGCGCGGTCGCACCTTCCTGAACAAATATCTGATCATCGACGAGGCACAGAATCTCACGCCCAAGCAGATGAAGACGCTGGTCACCCGTGCGGGGCCCGGCACGAAGATCGTTTGCCTGGGCAACATTGCGCAGATCGACACACCCTATCTCACCGAGGGCAGTTCCGGACTCACCTATGTGGTCGACCGCTTCAAGGGCTGGCCGCATGCGGGGCACGTGACGCTGCAGCGCGGCGAGCGCTCCCGCCTGGCCGACTACGCCAGCGAGGCCCTCTGAAGGAGGCGTTCATGACCACTGTGCCTTCCTCCAACCCGGCTGCCACCCCGCCCGTGGGCTTTACCATGGGCGACGCCGCCGGTATCGGCCCGGAGATCATTGCCAAGGTCTTCGCGGGGGGTCTGCCCGAGCCCGCCCTGGTCTACGGCGATGCCGGCGTGCTGCAGGCCACGATCGCACAGCTGGGGCTCGATGCACAACTGCGAGTTGAACTCATCAGCGAACCCGAGGCACTGGAGCCCGAACCGGGCGTCATTCCGGTGCTCAATCGCTGGCAGGCGCTACCCGAAGGCCTGACACCCGGTCAGATCCACGCCGAGGCCGGCCGCGGTGCCTACGAGTATCTGTGTCATGCCATCGACGACGCCATGACGCAGCGCATACGCGCGATCGTGACCGCACCGCTCAACAAGCGGGCCATGCAACTGGGCGGTGTCGACTACCCTGGCCATACCGAGATTCTGGCTGAACGCAGCGGTACCCAGCGCTATGCAATGATGCTGGCCAATCCGGAACTGCGCGTCATTCTGGTGACGATACACGTCTCGCTTGCGCAGGTACCCGGGCTGATCAGCCATGAAGCGGAACTCGACACGATTCGACTGGCCGACCTGGCCTGCCGCCAGGCCGGCCTGAAGCGGCCGCGCATCGCAGTGGCCGGCTTGAACCCGCATGCCGGGGAAGACGGTCGCTTCGGTCGTGAAGAAATCGAAATCATCGCACCCGCCATCGAAACCGCGCGCGCAGAAGGCATCGAGGTGAGCGGGCCTCACCCGGGCGACACGGTGTTCATGCGTGCCCGCATGGGCGAATTCGATATCGTAGTGGCGCAATACCACGACCAGGGGCTCATTCCCGTCAAGTACCTGGGGGTGGAGCAAGGAGTAAACATCACCGTGGGTCTGCCGTTCGTGCGGACCAGCGTGGATCACGGAACCGCCTACGCGATTGCCGGGCGCGGCATCGCCGACCCGTCTTCGCTGCGCGCCGCGGATGACGCGGCGCTGGCCATGACCACAGCTCACCGCTGAGGTGAAGTTCAGGAAGCGGGTGCTGGAACCCTGGAAAGTAAGGCGTACGGTACCAATAGGACCGTTACGCTGCTTGCCGATGATGATCTCCGCGGTTCCCTTGTCGGGCGAATCGGGGTTGTAAACCTCGTCGCGGTAGATGAAGAGAATCACGTCGGCGTCCTGCTCGATGGCACCCGATTCACGCAGGTCGCTCATGACCGGCCGCTTGTTGGGGCGCTGCTCCAGACTGCGGTTCAGCTGCGACAAGGCAATGAGCGGGCAGTTCAACTCTTTGGCCAGTGCCTTGAGCGAGCGGCTGATTTCCGAAATTTCGGTCGCACGGTTCTCGCCACCACCGCTACCCGACATCAGCTGCAGGTAGTCGATGATGATCAACCCGAGTTGCCCGCACTGCCGTGCAAGGCGCCGCGCGCGGGCGCGGACCTCGTTGGGCGACAGTGCCGGCGTTTCGTCAATGTAGATCTGCGCTTCCTGCACGCGCTGCACGGCATGGGTGAGGCGCGGCCAGTCTTCTGCCGTGAGCTTGCCGGTCCGCATGCGATGCTGGTCGAGCAAGCCTACCGAACCGACCATCCGTTGTGCCAGTTGCACCGCCCCCATTTCCATGGAGAACACAGCCACCGGCAGGCCCTGCTCAATGGCTACATATTCGCCGATGTTCATGGAGAATGAGGTCTTGCCCATGGATGGCCGCCCGGCCACGATGACGAGGTCGCCGGCCTGCAGGCCAGAGGTCATGCGATCGAGATCGGTGAAGCCGGTGGGCACACCCGTGACATCGGAGTCGCCATCGCGGTGATAGAGCTCGTCGATACGCTCGACCACCTGGGCCAGCAGAGGTTGAATTTCCTGAAACCCCTTGCTGCCGCGGGCGCCTTCCTGCGCGATCTGGAAGACCTTGGTCTCGGCCTCATCGAGCAGTTGCCGGGCTTCCTTGCCCTGCGGATTGAACGCTGCGGCCGAAATCTCGTCGGCAATGGTAACCAGCTTGCGCAGCACCGAGCGTTCGTGAACGATCTCGGCGTATCGGCGGATATTGGCGGCCGATGGGGTGTTGTGGGCCAGCGCATTCAGGTAGGGCAGCCCCCCCACCTCTTCAGACTTGCCGCTGGTGGCCAGGGATTCGTGCACCGTGATCACGTCAGCCGGGCGCGACAGGGAGATGAGTCGCGCAATGTGCTGCCAGATCAGGCGATGGTCGTAGCGGTAAAAGTCGTCTTCGGTCAGAACATCGCTGACGCGATCGAAAGCAGCATTGTCGAGCAACAGCCCACCGAGCACCGACTGTTCGGCCTCGATCGAATGTGGAGGCACCCGCAGGTAATCGAGCTGCGGGTCGCTTTGCATGATGGCGTTGTCCAACGAAAACTCCTGGATTGATGACGCTGGCCGCTGCATGGTGCTTGCGACCTGCCTGTGGCCACGGCCACGGCAAAAAAGAAAGCCGGTCGTGACCGGCTTTCTTTTGTTTCTTGGCGGCCACTCACCAGAGTGAATGTACCACGCAGAAAGATGCGTGCGATCAGGCCATTTCGCCCTGGATCACGACGTTGATCTCGACTGCAACATCGGGGTGCAGCACGACAGCAACGGGGTACTCGCCAACAGCCTTGAGCGTACCGTCGGGCAGGCGAACCTGCGACTTGGTGACCTCGAAACCGTTCTTGACGAGACCAGCGGCGATGTCCATGGTGGTGACGTAACCGAACAGACGACCGTCGACACCTGCCTTTTCGAGCATGTTCAGCGTGTAGCCCGACAGCTTCTCGCCCAGCTTTTGTGCTTCGGCGAGCTTCTCGGCTTGCTGCTTCTCGAGCTCGGCGCGGCGTGCTTCGAATTCCTGGATGGCGGTTTCGGTAGCACGGCGGGCGATGCGTTGCGGGATCAGGTAGTTACGGGCATAGCCGTCGCGCACACGCACGACATCGCCAAGGTTGCCCAGGTTAGCGACTTTTTCGAGCAGAATGACTTGCATGACAGTGGGCCCCTGATCAGTTGTGGTTGTCGGTGTAAGGCAACAGGGCCAGGAAGCGTGCACGCTTCATAGCGGTGTCGAGCTGGCGCTGATAGTGAGCCTTGGTGCCGGTCAGGCGGGCGGGGATGA
>JAEZGR010000090.1 GCA_023437255.1 Pseudomonadota bacterium
TGGGCGCATGCCCTGTTCACGCGCGACGTGATGCCGCTGCTGACCCCGATAGGTCTGGACCCGGCGCATCCGTTCCCACGCGTTTACAACAAAAGTCTCAACTTCATCGTGCCCCTGGCCGGCACCGATGCGTTCGGTCGCAAGGCTTCGATCGCCATTCTGCAGGCGCCGCGGGCGCTGCCACGCATCGTCAAGGTGCCGGTGGAAATCTGTGGCATTCCGCACGGCTTTGTGCTGCTGACGACGCTGATCCGTGCCTTTATCGCCGATCTGTTTCCCGGGCTCGAAGTGAAGGGCTGCTACCAGTGGCGGGTCACACGCAACAGCGATTTGTTCGTCGACGAAGAAGAAATCACCAATCTGCGCCACGCGCTGCAGGGCGAGCTCTCGCAGCGCAACTTCGGTGCGGCGGTAAGGCTCGAGATCGACGATTCGACGCCCGAGGACCTGGAAGTCTTTCTCCAGAATGAGTTCAGCCTGGCTCCGCAGGACACCTACCGTGTGCTCGGTCCGGTCAATCTTTCGCGCCTCATGCAGATGTGCAATGCGGTGGAGCGGCCGGATCTGTCCTTTCCCGTGTACAAGGCATCGATGCCCGCGCCGTTTGACGAGGTGCGTGACAACCCCGATGAACTGTTCGCCGCGATTTCCCGGCAGGATCAGCTGCTGCACCATCCGTATCAGTCCTTCCAGCCGGTACTCGACTTCCTCACTGCTGCAGCCACTGACCCCAATGTGGTGGCCATCAAGCAGACCATCTACCGCACCGGCGAAGATTCCGAACTGATGCGATTACTGGTCGCCGCTGCCAAGGCCGGCAAGGAAGTGACCGTGGTGGTCGAACTGATGGCCCGCTTCGACGAGCAGACCAACATCAACTGGGCGGCCAAGCTCGAAGAAGTGGGTGCGCACGTCAGTTATGGTGTGGGGGGCCACAAGACCCACGCGAAGATGGTGCTGGTGCTGCGCCGCGAAGGCGGCCGCATCAAGCGTTATGGCCACCTGGGTACCGGCAACTATCACCCGCGCACCGCAAAGCTCTATACCGACTTTGGCCTGATCACGGCCGAGCAACGTCTGTGCGAGGACATGGACAAGGTATTTTCGCTGCTGACGGGTCTGGGCGCGCGCCGGCCCCTGCGCCTTCTGCTGCAGTCGCCCTTCACGCTGCATGACACGATGGTGGCCATGGTCAGGGCCGAGGCCGAGGCCGCGCGTGCGGGCCGCCGCGCCCGCATCATGGCCAAAATGAACTCCCTGCTTGAGCCGGGCATCATCGATGAGTTGTACAAGGCCAGCCAGGCGGGGGTGAAGATCGACCTTATCGTGCGCGGTGCCTGTGCATTACGCGCGGGCGTGCCGGGCCTCTCGGAAAATATCCGCGTACGTTCGATCGTGGGGCGCTTTCTCGAGCATTCCCGCGTCTACTACTTTTACGCCAATGGCACCGAGAACGTGTACCTGTCGTCGGCCGACTGGATGGATCGCAACTTCTTTCGCCGGGTCGAGATTGCATTTCCCGTGCTGGACCGCCGCCTGAAACGAAGGGTGATCCGGGAGTCGTTCACGATCGCCCTGCGTGACAACCAGTTGGCCTGGCGCGCGCAACCCAATGGCACCTATACCCGCTTGCGCAGCCGCGGAAGGCCGGTCAACATTCACGAAACGCTCATGTCGGAACTGGGAGGGCGCCCGCGTACAGCCTGAGCAACGGTCGCGCAGACCCGTTATCGGAGACTGTCATGAACATGTCACATTGCCTGCGTACCATTTCATGTGTGCTCAATATGCACCCAGATTTCCAGGATCTACGAAAAGGACACCCTACATGTTCAAACGCGTTTTCAAGCAAATTTCGGTCGGTGTGGCGCTGTCGGCTGCAGCCCTGTCGGCACACGCCGTCGACATCACTGGCGCCGGTGCATCGTTCCCGTTCCCCATCTATGCCAAGTGGGCTGCCCAGTATCAGCAGGAAACGGGTGCGCGCATCAACTATCAATCCATTGGTTCGGGCGGTGGCCAGCAGCAGATCATTGCACGCACCGTCGATTTCGGCGCCTCGGATGACCCGATGAAGGCCGCCGACCTGGAGCAGCACAATCTGCTGCAGTTCCCTGCCATTATTGGTGGGGTCGTGCCGGTGGTGAACGTCGACGGCATCAAGCCGGGTGAACTCAAGCTCTCGGGTGCGGTGCTCGCCGATATTTTCCTCAACAAGATCAAGAAGTGGGACGACGAGGCCATCAAGGCGCTGAACCCGGACCTGAAGCTGCCAAGTGCGTCCATCATTGTGGTCCACCGTTCCGATGGTTCCGGCACCACCTTCAACTGGACCAACTATCTGTCGAAGGTCTCGCCCGCTTGGAAGGAAACCGTGGGTGAAGGCAAGGCCGTGAAATGGCCGACAGGGCAGGGCGGCAAGGGTAACGAAGGCGTCGCCGCCTACGTGCGCCAGCTGAGGAACTCGATCGGCTATGTCGAGTATGCTTACGCCAAACAGAACCAGCTGTCGTGGGCGCAGATGCAGAACAAGGAAGGTCAGTTCGTTCAGCCTTCTGAGCAGACCTTTGCTGCCGCCGCCGCCAATGCCGACTGGAACAGCGTGCCCGGCATGGGCGTGGTGCTGACCGATGAGCCGGGTGCAGAATCTTGGCCCATCACGGCGGCCAGTTTCATCCTGGTGCACAAGTCTCAGAACAAGCCCGAGAACGGCAAGGCCGTGCTGGATTTCTTTGACTGGGCCTTCAAGAATGGCGGCAAGATGGCCGTGGAACTTGACTACGTGCCCATGCCCGAAAGCGTGGCTGACCAGATCCGTGAACAGTGGCGCTCCCAGGTCAAGTCGGCCGACGGTGCAGCGGTCTGGAAGTAACAGTAAAATCGGGGGCCGAGCCGCCCCCTGTCCTGCCAGGACGGCGCTGCATGCGTGCGGGGGCCGTCCTGTTCCTATAAAAATAACCCCCGTTTTCCTGCTCCCGTCACCGGTGTAACGCCCAAACTCCTGTCATGAAGAGTCATTCCAACGCGCTGATGGACCTGTTGTTCAAGAACCTGACGCGCTCCTTTGCGTTCCTGGTGTTCATACTGCTCGCCGGCATCATGCTGTCGCTCATCTGGGGCAGCCGCGAGTCCATCGCAGAATACGGGCTCAGCTTCCTCTGGACCAATGACTGGGATCCGGTGCGCAACATCTACGGCGCGCTGGTGCCCATCACAGGTACGCTGCTCACCTCGCTTATCGCGCTGGTCATCGCCGTGCCGGTGTCATTCGGCATTGCCATGTTCCTCACCGAGCTCTCGCCGGTATGGCTGCGCCGCCCGCTGGGAACGGCCATCGAGATGCTCGCTGCGATCCCTTCGATCATCTATGGCATGTGGGGCCTGTTTGTCTTCGTGCCCATCTTCCAGCAGTACATCCAGCCGCACGTCATCGATTTCTTCGAAGGCATACCGGTGCTGGAACAGGTGTTCGGCGGGCCGCCCTTTGGTATTGGGGTGTTCACAGCCGGGCTGATCCTGTCGATCATGATCATTCCCTTCATTGCTGCGGTCATGCGCGACGTGTTCGAAGTGGTGCCACCGATGCTGAAGGAGTCGGCTTACGGGCTGGGCAGTACAACGTGGGAGGTGGTCTGGAAGGTGGTGCTGCCCTACACCAAGACCGGGGTGATCGGCGGCATCATGCTCGGCCTGGGCCGTGCGTTGGGTGAAACCATGGCGGTGACGTTTGTCATCGGGAACTCCTTCAACCTTCCGAACTCCCTGTTCGCGCCCTCCAACTCCATTGCGTCGGCGCTCGCCAATGAGTTCAACGAGGCCGGCGGCATACAGAAATCCGCGCTGCTCGAGCTGGGGCTGATTCTGTTCCTGATCACCACCATCGTGCTTGCGCTGTCCAAGGTTCTGTTGCTGCGCCTGTCCAAATCCGAAGGAACCTCGCATTGAGCGGGGCCATCAACATGTTTGAATCTGATTCTGTCGTCAGTCTCTCCAACCGTGTCTACCGGCGCAGGCAGCTCGTCAACCGCGTGATGCTCACGCTGTCGGGCGCGGCCGTGGCGTTCGGCCTGTTCTGGCTGTTCTGGATTATTCTCACGCTGCTCACCAAGGGGGCGTCCGCGCTGTCATTCTCACTGCTCACGCAATCGACGCCGCCTCCTGGCGCCGACGGCGGTCTTTTGAACGCAATCGTGGGCAGTGTGTTGATGGCCGGTGTGGCCACGATCATCGGCACGCCCATTGGCGTGCTGGCGGGTACCTACCTGGCTGAGTACGGTAATCGCGGCTGGCTCGCGCCGGCCACCCGCTTTTTGAACGACGTGCTCCTGTCGGCGCCTTCGATCGTGATCGGCCTGTTCATCTACGCGGTGTACGTCGCTCAGGTGGAGCATTACTCAGGCTGGGCTGGTGCACTGGCACTGGCGATCATCGTGGTGCCGGTGGTGGTGCGATCGACCGACAACATGCTGATGCTGGTGCCCAACAGCCTGCGCGAGGCTGCGGCGGCACTGGGCTGCCCCAAGTGGCGCATCATCACGCTGATCTGCTACCGCGCCGCGCGCTCGGGCATGATCACGGGCGTGCTGCTGGCCATTGCACGTATTTCGGGCGAAACGGCGCCACTTTTGTTTACCGCGCTGAACAATCAGTTCATGTCGTTGAACATGAACGCACCCATAGCCAACCTGCCGGTGGTGATCTTCCAATACGCAGCCAGCCCGTTCGAAGACTGGAATCGTCTGGCCTGGGCCGGTGCCGTACTGATCACCCTGCTGGTGCTGGGTATCAATATTCTCGCGCGCAGCCTCTTCCGAAACAAATAAGCTCAAGGCGGCGCAGCAGCCGCCCGGAACTCTGAAATGACTAATTCCGCTACCGCCGATTCCATCAAGCTCGACGTCAGGAACCTGAACTTCTATTACGGCAGCTTTCATGCCATCAAGAACGTCAACATGTCGATTCACCAGAACAAGGTGACGGCGTTCATCGGTCCCTCGGGCTGCGGCAAATCCACGCTGCTGCGCACGTTCAATCGCATGTTCGAGCTCTACCCGGGTCAGCGCGCCGAGGGCGAAATTCTGCTTGACGGTCAGGACGTGCTCGCATCGAAGGTCGATATTTCGCTCATTCGTGCCAAGATCGGCATGGTGTTTCAGAAGCCGACCCCGTTCCCCATGAGCATCTACGACAACGTCGCCTTCGGCGTACGCCTGTTCGAAAAGCTCAGCAAGGCGGAAATGGACGAGCGCGTCGAGTGGGCGCTCAGCAAGGCGGCGCTGTGGAACGAGGTGAAGGACAAGCTGAATCAGAGCGGCAACGGCCTTTCCGGTGGCCAGCAACAGCGCCTGTGCATCGCACGCGGCGTGGCAATCAAGCCCGAAGTGCTGCTGCTGGACGAACCCTGCTCCGCCCTCGACCCCATTTCCACGGCGAAGATCGAAGAACTGATCGCGGAACTGAAGTCCGACTACACCGTGGTGATCGTCACCCACAACATGCAACAGGCCGCCCGTTGTTCCGACTACACGGCGTACATGTATTTGGGTGAACTCATGGAATACGGCGAAACAGACCAGATCTTCGTGAAGCCGGCCCGCAAAGAGACCGAAGACTACATCAC
>JAEZGR010000190.1 GCA_023437255.1 Pseudomonadota bacterium
ACCACCGCGTGGTCGACGGCATGCACGCGGCAGAGTTCATTCAGTGCATCCGCGCGTATGTCGAATGCCCTTCGATGCTCTTTGTGGAGTGATGGTTCATGCAGTCAACGAATGTATTGGTCGTGGGTGGCGGGCCCGCAGGTTACGTGGCCGCTCTGCGTACGGCTCAGGCAGGCATTGCCACCGTGTTGGTCGAAAAAAGCAAACCCGGGGGCACATGCCTGAACATCGGTTGCATTCCGTCGAAGGCCTTGATCCATGCTGCCGACGAGTTCCACCGGCTGGCGCAGGCAAGCACCTCCGCGCGCATGGGCATCGTCACCACGGCGCCCACGCTGGATCTCGAACAGCTGAACAGCTGGAAGCAGGGTGTCGTGGCGCAGCTCACCGGCGGCGTGCAGGCGCTGCTCAAGCGTGCAGGCGTGCAGGTCATCCACGGGGAAGCCACGGTCATCGATGGCAAGACCGTCGAGGTCAACGACATCGAAGGTGAACCGGGCAAGCGCCGCCGCATCGTGTGTCAGCATCTGGTGCTGGCCACGGGCTCGGTACCCGCCGAACTGCCCATGCTGCCATTTGGTGATCGGGTGATCTCTTCCACCGAAGCGCTGTTTCCGGAATCCTTGCCGGAGTCGCTGGTCGTGATCGGTGGCGGCTACATCGGGCTGGAACTGGGCATGGCCTACGCCAAGCTCGGTACCCGTGTCACGGTCGTCGAGGCGCAGGAACGCATCCTTCCGGCATGGGATTCCACGTTGACTCGCCCCGTTCAACGTCGCCTGCAGGCGCTGGGCGTCGAGTTGCTTCTCAGTACGCGCGTGCAGGATGGCGACGCGCAGGCCGGCACGCTGCGGGTCCAGCCGGCCGAGGGCGAGCCTCGCACGCTGCAGGCCGAGCGCGTTCTGGTGGCTGCCGGGCGCAAGCCTCTGGCCACGCAGGCGGGCATCGATCGGCTCATGCTCGACATGCAAGGGGCGTATATCCGCATCGATGATCAGTGCCGCACGTCCATGCGCAATGTCTGGGCGATCGGCGACATCACGGGCGAACCCATGCTGGCGCATCGCGCGATGGCGCAAGCCGAGGTGGTGGCCGGCGCCATTGCGGGCCAGCGCCGCCGCTTCGATCCGCTTGCGATTCCGGCCGTCTGCTACACCGACCCGGAGGTGGCCGTGGTGGGCATGCTGCCAGACGAGGCCCAGGAAAAGCTGGGCGACGCGCTGGTGGCTTCCTTCCCCTTTGCCGCCAACGGCCGGGCGCTCACGCTCGATGCGGCAGATGGCTTTGTGCGGGTGGTGGCCCGCCGCGACGATCACCGCATCGTCGGCTGGCAGGCAGTCGGTCCGAATGTGTCGGAGCTCACCGCCGCATTCACGCAGTCGATCGAAATGTGTGCCCGGCTTGAAGACGTGGCCGGCACCATCCATGCGCATCCCTCGCTTTCCGAAGCGGTTCAGGAGGCGGCGCTCAAGGCATTGGGCCACGGCCTGCACGGCTGACGCGCGCCTGCGGCGCGAGCCTCGCCGGCCGTGTGCCGGCAGGGCTTGCCCGCCAGAGTCGTGCGACTACAATCGGCTGCTGTGTGTAACTGACAGGCCCGCCATGAATGATTCACAGCTGACATCTGCCCATGAGCCGCGGCTCGACTTCGTGACCTGTGCCAGCCCCTCCGGCCTGCATCGCATGGCCTACTGGGAGTGGGGCGATCCGGACAACGACAAGGTACTGCTGTGCGTGCACGGCCTGACCCGCAGCGGGCGCGACTTCGACCTGCTTGCGGCTCGGCTGGCCGATCACTACCGCGTTGTGTGTCCCGACGTTGTTGGCCGCGGTCGATCCGACTGGCTGATCGATCCGTCGCATTACGTGATTCCTCAGTATGCGTCTGACATGCTCACGCTCATCGCGCGCCTGAATCCTGCCCGTCTCGACTGGGTGGGTACCTCGATGGGCGGTCTGATCGGCATGGCTGTGGCGGCCGGTCTGGCCATGTCTGCCGCCATGCGCCCGCCGCGTGGCGCCTTCGGGCTGGCCAACGAGCAGACCATTCCGCTGGGCCGCTTCGTGCTGAACGATATCGGGCCTGTTCTGAACAACGAGGGTCTCGAGCGCATCGTCGACTACGTGGGGTCGCCCGGGGTGTTTGACAGCTTCGACGAGGCGGTTGAATATGTAAAGACGACGTCCCTGGATTTCGGGCCGCACGACACTGAGGGCTGGCGGGCGCTGACGCGCAACGTGTTCAACGAGCACGACGGCAAGTGGGTCATGCATTACGACCTGCGCATCGCGCAGCCGATCGCCAAACAAGACGCGTCGGTGCTCAAGGGCGGCGAGGCCATCCTCTGGGCGGGTTACGAAAGCCTGCGCGAGCCGGTGCTCATTGTTCGGGGCGAAACATCCGACCTGCTCACCGAAAGCACCTTGCAGCAGATGCAGCAGCGCAATCCCATGGCGCGCAGCGTTACTTTCAAGGGGGTGGGTCACGCGCCCACCCTGCGCTCCAGCGATCAGATCGAGGCGGTCGCCGCCTTTCTGCTCGAATCCTGAACGCGCCTAAACACCGGAGGAACTGACCATTACTGCCGATCTGCACTGTCACTCCACGTTGTCTGATGGCGTGCTGCCACCCGAAGAGGTGGCGCGCCGTGCACACGCCAATGGGGTCACCCTGTGGGCGCTTACCGACCACGACATTCTCGACGGGGTCCCGCGTGCGCGCGCCGAAGCCGAGGCGCTGGGCATGCGCTTCATTACCGGTGTCGAGGTTTCTGTCACCTGGGGCGGCCACACCCTGCATGTGGTGGGTCTGAATGTCGACGAGACCCATGAACCCCTGGTCGAGGGGCTGCGCACCGTGCGTTCCGGGCGCAGCGATCGCGCCCGCGAGATGGGCCGCCGGCTCGACAAAGTCTTGGGTACTGAAGGCAGCTACGAAGGGGCGCTCGCCTACGCCAGCAACCCCGCGCTGATCAGCCGTACGCATTTTGCACGCTACTTGCTGGAGAAGGGCCATTGCAGCAGCATGCAGGCGGTCTTCAGCCGCTACCTGGGTGAGGGCATGCCGGCGCATGTCCCGATGCAGTGGTCCACCCTGGAGCAGGCGGTGGGCTGGATTCGGCAGGCCGGGGGGCGTGCGGTGATTGCGCATCCGGGTCGCTACGACTACTCCCCGGCACAGTTTGACGCCCTGTTCGATCAGTTCCGCGACCTGGGCGGCGAGGGCATCGAGGTGATCACGGGCAGCCATACCCCCGATCAGTACCGCGAATATGCCCGCGTGGCGCAGCGTTACGGCTTTCTGGCCTCGTGTGGGTCGGACTTCCACAGCCCCACCGAGGCGCGGATCGACCTGGGCGGGCTGCCGCCGCTTCCCGATAATCTGACCCCGGTGTGGCACGATTGGCATTGAGGTTTCCAGAGGTATGAGCAAGGCATTCGTCAAGGAAAACGAGCACGGTGATGACGACGATCTCGACGTCGAAGAGTCGCCGCTGCCCGCGGGTACCAAGAACTACATCACGCGCGAGGGCTACACCCGGCTGCGCGACGAACTCGAACATCTCATGAATGTGGAGCGCCCCGAGGTCACCCAAACTGTGTCCTGGGCGGCCTCCAATGGCGACCGCTCCGAAAACGGCGACTACCTATACGGCAAGAAGCGTCTGCGTGAGATCGATCGCCGTATCCGCTTCCTGACCCGACGCCTCGAAATCGCCGAAGTGGTCGACCCCGCCTTGCAACCGAATCGCGACCAAGTGTTTTTTGGTGCCACGGTGCTGTATTCCGACTCTGCGGGAGAAGAGTTCCGTGTCACGATCGTGGGGGTCGACGAAGCAGAACCCCTTCAGGGCAAGATCAGCTGGATCTCGCCCGTGGCGCGCGCGCTCATCAAGGCGAAAGAGGGCGATACCGTTACCCTGCGCACCCCCGGCGGGCTCGAGGAGCTCGACATTCTCGAGGTGCATTACCCCGAATCCTGAACGGCGGGCCGCAAGCCGCGGCGGGCGGGAGCGGGGCGGCGCACGGAGGGGTAAAATGCTGGATTCAGTCCACCTCTTTGCGCGCCCGCCCGTACACAGTGAACGCCATTCTGCATTTTCCCGGTTCTTCCGTCCTTTCGCCGTTTCGTCGCGAACAGCTCCTCAAACGCTTCTCGGCCCTTGGCCTGCCCGTCGCCGACATCATCGGCCAGTACGAGCACTATGTGTGGCTCACGGCCGAGCTCGATGCAGCGCAAAACAGCCGTCTCGGGCAGCTGCTTGACTACGGCACGCCGCTCGATGGCGCGTCCGATGCCCGCAATGCGCTGGTGCTGCGCGTGTTTCCGCGCTTGGGCACGGTGTCGCCCTGGGCCAGTAAAGCGACTGATATTGCGCACAACTGCGGGCTTGAGGCGGTACGTCGCATCGAGCGTGGCATTCGTTACAGCATCGTGCCTTCGCGCGGCTTGCTGGGCAGCAAGAACCTCGACGAGTCGCAACTGCGCCAGATCGCCGAGATCCTGCATGACCGCATGACCGAAACC
>JAEZGR010000222.1 GCA_023437255.1 Pseudomonadota bacterium
GTGTATTCATGCGTAATCCGGACGTGCGCGACGGCGACCTGTCGGTGGTCGGTGTCGAGCAGCCCACCCGGCTGGCAGCCGCTGCCTGGGGGCCCGCGCTTGAGGAGCAGTGGGGTGAGCCGGTACGTGCCGTCGATTTCTACGACGTGAAGAGCGACCTGGTCGATCTGTTGGGCAGAAACGCATCGCGTCTGCAGTGCGTGCCGGCCGTTCATCCGGCCCTGCACCCCGGCCGCAGTGCCCGCCTCGAGTTCGATGGCAAGCCCGTGGGCTGGCTGGGTGAACTGCATCCGCGCTGGGTGCAGCAGGCCGAACTGGGGCAGGCGCCCGTCGTCTTCGAAATCGACGTCGAGTCCATTTCGCGCGGGGCCATGCCGGTACTGCAGAACCTTTCACGTCAGCCCGTGGTGATCCGCGATCTGGCAGTCTGGGTCGATGCGTCGGTCACTTATCAAGATCTGATGCAAACGCTTTCCCGGACAATTGCGTCTGATGCTAACCTTGAAGTCGTGCGAGATATTCGTCTGTTCGACGTCTGGCGAGACAAGTCTGCCGAGAACAACGAAAAGAGTCTCGCATTCCGCTTCCGGCTGCAGAATCCCGAGGCCACGCTCGACGACGAAGCCGTCGACGCGTGCATGGCCGCCTTGCTGCAGGCCCTCAAGACTCACCATGGTGCGCGTCAGCGCGCCTGAGACGGCTGAAGGAATGCGTTTAATGACAGTAGAGCGTACACTCACCAAGGCCGAGCTGGCCGAGCTGCTTTTCGAGCGGGTCGGCCTTAACAAGCGCGAAGCCAAGGATATCGTTGACACCTTTTTCGAAGAGATTCGCGAAGCGTTGGCCAGCGGCACCGAAGTCAAGTTGTCGGGCTTCGGTAATTTTCAGGTGCGCGACAAGCCTCCGCGGCCCGGTCGCAACCCCAAGACAGGCGAGGTGATTCCCATCGCCGCCCGTCGCGTGGTAACGTTTCATGCCAG
Organism: Pseudomonadota bacterium; assembly: GCA_023437255.1. Taxonomy (GTDB): domain Bacteria; phylum Pseudomonadota; class Gammaproteobacteria; order Burkholderiales; family Burkholderiaceae_B; genus Yanghanlia. The sequence goes on from JAEZGR010000222.1 coordinate 981, forward strand.
CCAGAAGCTCAAGAGCGTTGTCGAGCAGGCAGGTGTTCCGGCAGCAAAAGGCCTGAATTCCGGCACATAACGATAAGTGGGCCCAGAGTCATCCATGAGCACGAGCGAAACTTCCGTCAATCTTCCCCCCATTCCTGCGAAACGCTATTTCACGATCGGCGAAGTCAGCGAGCTATGCTGCGTCAAGCCGCACGTGCTGCGTTACTGGGAACAGGAGTTCACGCAACTCAAGCCGCTCAAGCGTCGGGGCAACCGCCGGTATTATCAGCATCACGAAGTGCTGCTGATCCGTCGCATACGTCAGCTTCTGTACGAAGAAGGGTTCACCATCAGCGGGGCGCGCAACCGTCTTGGCGACGGTGACCGTACGGCTTACGATCCCGAAGCGGCCGTCCGCCTCACCGCCAACGAGCTGCAGGCACTGCGTGCCGACCTCACCGCCGTACGCGACCAGCTCGCCGCGGCACTGAACGAAAACCAGGCCGCGTCGTCGGGCGCAGATTTCCACCTGGCCCCCTGACCGCAGGGAATTCTCGCGGCAGGCCGCTGAGTATCGTCGCACCTGAAAGTCGGATTTTCCGGCGCTCCGACTTTCAGCAGGGCGCCTGTATCACATTCTTACCGAGCAGGCTGCTGGGTAATCGCTCCGCCAGCCACCGATGCCGCCGAATCCTGCGCCTGCGTCGGTGCCGTTTCCGAACCAAACACCGTCATCTGGCCAATGAACAGAATTGGTCCGTGTGCCACGCCACGCGCCGCATCTTCATCGCGTTCCAGCGTGATTTCCAGTAGCTGATCGTCGGCCAGCGAGCCCAGCTGTGCGGCAGGCACCTGCACGGGCCGGTTGGGATCGATACGCCCCAGCGATCGGGGTTCAGGAACGCTGCGGCTGCGCGTCCAGAGCATCACCTGCCTTCCAACCGGCACCTCGGTGTGAACGTGAGGTTGCATCAGCAGGTTGCCCTGCGGGTCGAGTGTGGCCGTCCAGCCAGGCGTGCTGGTGGAGCCAGGCGCCTGAAGAATGGCCGCGCGGGTGGGGGCAACCTTCACGATCTGAACAGGAGGCGGAGGCGGCTCGCCAGGCAGCATGAAGCCCGCCACGGCGGCGGCACCGGCGCACAGACTGACCAGACGCCATAGCCAGAGCTGGCGCACCAGATGTCGATTGGTGGCAGCAGGAGGCGCCTTTCCGCTGGCTGAATCGCTTGTGGGAATGGGGCCGTTCGGGCGTGCGGATGCCGCTGCTGGCGCGGCGGCGGGCCTGGATGGAGGAGCGGCGTGGCTCGACGGAGGTGCGTCGGCCACGGGTTCGAGGTTCGAGGCGGCGGGCGCCACTTCGGGACGGGCGTCCGAACGCACGGGCGTCGCGACAGTGGGTGCAGGCGCAGTTGCCGCCGGCGTAACCGGCGATGACGCGGGCCTCGTTGCGGAGTCTTCCGAGCGCTGACGCAAGAGCTGTGGCGGAGGAGGGGGCTGTTCGGCCGGTGGTGGGCCGATACCAAGCGTGCGCTGCAGGCGCTCGCCCAGTGCGGGCGCGGGGGTGACGCGAGGCAGGGCGTCAACCAGCGCGAGCAGGCGCTCCTCCCAGGCCAAGGCCTGCTTCAGCGCTTCGTCGTCGCGGGCGAGCAGTCCATGAACCTGTGCGCGTTCGTCGGCATCGAGCAGGCCGCACACATACTCGGCGACGGTGATGTCGGTATCGCTTGCGCTTGCTCCGGGGTGCTTCATGCCGGCAGACCTCGCAGGGCGTTGCGGGTGTTCATGCGCAGTTCGGCTTCATCGCGATGCAGCCACGCTGCCAGACGACGGTAATCGGCGCCGTGCAGATAAGCGTGCGCCACCGTGTCGTACGCCAGAGGCTCGGGCTGTTGGGCCAGGCGGGCGATGTCGCCACGAACGGCTGATGCCGGTGGAAGTGCGGGCGCGGTCGCCGGGGGCGCTTCGTTCAAGCGCGAGCGCCGTGCCTGCGCCAGATGCCGCAAGACACTGTAAATCCACGCGCGGGCTGAACCGAAGCGCGAGTCGTACTGGTCGGCGTTGCGCCAGATCAGCGCAAACGTGTCGTGCAGCAGGCCTTCGGCATCGCCCGGGACCAGCCTGCGACACAGTGCCAGAATATGCGGGGCCTCATGTTCGTATAGCTGGTGAAAGGCCCTTTCGTCTCCTCGCGCGCAGGCGAGCAGAGCGGTGGCGTGATCGAAGGGGGCGGCTTCCATTACTTCTCCGGACGCCCGTTCGCGGGCAAAGTCGCTATTGTAGGGGCTGTATCAGCCCCTACGGGTGCCCGGAACCGGCGGAAATCAGGATTTCTCGATACCCGCCTTCTGAATGACCTCGCCCCACTTGTCAGTTTCCTGACGCTGGAACTCGGCCAGCTCCTCGGGCGTGGAAATGACCGGACGCGTACCGGTCGTCTCGTAGAACTGTACGGCCGCCGGCTGCTTGGTGGCGCCCGTCAACAGCTCATGCAGGCGCTGCACGACATCAGATGGCGTACCGGCCGGGACATACGCACCGAACCAGTAACCCATCTCATAGCCGGGTACGCCGGCCTCGGCAATGGTCGGAACCTCGGGTGCCAGCGGCGAGCGCTCCGGCGTCGTGACCCCCAGTGCACGCAGGCCGCCGCTACGGGCCTGGGGCAGACCGGTGGCCATGTCACTGATCATCATGTCGATCTGCCCGCCGAGCAGGTCTGTAATGCCCAGTGGATTGCTCTTGTACGGCACATGCAGCAGCTCGATCCCGGCCATCTGCTGAAGAAGTTCTCCCGCCACGCGGCTGCTCGAGCTGCCGCTGCCGAATGACAGTTTCCCGGGGTTCTCCTTGGCCATGCGCAGGAAGTCGGCGACGCTCTTGGCCTCGGATTTAGGGTTCACCACCATGATTTGCCCGCCCGTGCCCAGCAGGGTGATCGGCTCAAAGTCCTTGACCGGGTCGTAGCTCAGGGTCTTGTACAGGTGGGGGTTGGCGGCATGGCTGGTGTTGGTGGTGATCAGCACACGATAGCCATCGGGCTGGGACCGGGCGACGTCGGACGCGCCGATCATCGCGCTGGCGCCCGGCTTGTTCTCGATGACCACAGTGACGCCGGCGAGATCGGTTACGCCCTGGCCGATCGCGCGCGCAAGCTGATCGGTGGCGCTGCCCGGCCCGAAGGGCACGACAAAGGTGATGGGCCGGTTCGGGAACTCCTGTGCATGCGCCTGAGCGGGTGCCAGCCAGGGCAGGGAGGCCAGGCACGCCGCCAGCAGAAACTTGCGTCGATGGGTGAGTGATTTTTTCATTGTGATGTCTCCTTGTGGTGATGAACATCGGGCAAGCCCGCCGCGAGTTCGGGTGTTACAAGCACGGGAAAATCCAGAAGGTGGAAGGAAAGCGACTTGCCGTGCGCATCGAGATTGAGCGCGTCGTTGACTCCACCATCCAGTACGCCTTCGATGACGAAATTGAGAGCGGCGATCGAGGCAATCGGGTAGCGCGTAACGCGTGTCGGCCGACGCGCCGCGAACCAGTCGCGCACGGCCGCCTCCGTGAGTTGCGCCAGCAGGATCGGAAAAAGGTCTTCACGCCAGGCGATCACGCTGATGTTGGAAATATCGCCTTTGTCGCCCGTGCGGCCATGCGCGAGGCGGTAAAGCGGCACTCGGATACGCTGTGAGGCGTCTTGTGCCTGCTGTTCGTGTTGACTCACGTCAGAGGGCAAAGGCGAATTCATGACAGGAAACTCCAGGAGGCCGGCGCCAGTTCGCGCGGGATCAGGGCGGAGACGCTGTTCAGGCGGGGTCGCAACGATGTGCGCACGCCGCCGCCGCCGGCAGGGCCACAGGTGTAGAGCGCATTCATCTCACGCAGCAGCAGTTCGGCCGT
>JAEZGR010000279.1 GCA_023437255.1 Pseudomonadota bacterium
CCCCTGGGCCTCGAGCGTCCTTAAGCAGTATGTCCGCAGCCTGGTCATGCCGGGCTGCGGTTGACCGCAACGCTGCCGCTGCAGGCAGCAAGGCGGTCGTGTTAGAATTTCACGCTTTTTTCAATTACCAGAATCGGCCCGCAGCCTCGCTGATAGAAGAGCCGGACAACCGGTGGGAAACCACCTCAAGATTCAAAGGAAATCATCATGCGTCATCGCAACGGCCTTCGTAAGCTCAACCGTACCAGCAGTCACCGTCTGGCCATGTTCCGCAACATGGCTGTGTCGCTCATCACGCACGAAGCCATCAAGACCACGCTGCCCAAGGCCAAGGAACTGCGCCGCGTCGTTGAACCCCTGATCACGCTGGGCAAAGAGCCCACGCTGGCCAACCGCCGTCTGGCTTTTGCCCGTCTGCGCGACCGCGACGCCGTGACCAAGCTGTTCAACGAAATCGGCCCGCGCTACAAAGAGCGCAACGGTGGTTACACCCGTGTGCTGAAGATGGGCTTCCGTCAGGGCGACAACGCCCCCATGGCTTACATGGAACTGGTCGACCGCCCCGAGGTTGAAGAAGCCGCTGAGTAAGCGTCTTGTGTTTCCAGGCCGGCTCGCCGGCCTTGCTGCGAAAGGCAATGTTCCCGCCGCAGCGCACTAAGCAAAAACCCCATTGTGATCCATCGCAATGGGGTTTTTGCTTATGGCCGCTAAAATGTCCTTTGATACAAACACTTGTGAGCCCTGTATGGCAGACCATTTTCAGGAACAGAGTGCCGACGGGCAGGCTGATGAAGTCGTGGTGGTGCTCAGTAACGCCCCCGACCTGCTGCTAGCCAAGCGTATCGCGCACATGCTGGTCGAGGAGTACCTGGCCGCTTGCGTGAACCTCGGTGCACCCTGCCTGTCCATGTACATGTGGCAAGGCGAACTCGAGGGGGCGGAAGAGGTACCGCTACTCATCAAAACCACACGGGGCCGCTTGCCGGCCCTGACCGCACGCCTCCGGGAATTGCATCCCTACGAGGTGCCCGAGCTTATCGTCCTCCCGGTTGCGGGCGGTCTCAATACGTACATGGAGTGGGTTCGCGAGCAGACGCGGCAGCAACAATGACATTCTGGTCCTTTCACCCTCTGGCGCGGCGTCGGCCCCGTCATTTTCTGTTGTTCGGTCTTTTACTGCTCGCGCTCAGTCTGTGTCTGAATGCCGCGCGTGCCGAAGAAGAATTCCTCGACCCTGAAGACGCCTTCCGGTATTCGGTAGCCGTGTCGGCGCCGGCACCCCTCGACATCCATTATGCGATCGCGCCCGAATACTACATGTATCGCGAGCGCTTCGAGCTGTCGGCCCCCGAAGGCCTGATCGTTGCAGCCGAATACCCGCCTGGTCTGGTGAAGTACGACCCCACGTTTGAAAAGGACATGGAGGTCTACTACGGCCAGGTCACGGTGCGCATCAGACTGGCCGGAGGTGCGGCGGCCGAAGCGCTGCCCGCCGGCCTGGCGCACACCCTGGCGATCACCAGCCAGGGCTGCGCCGACGCAGGCCTGTGCTACCCGCCGGAAACGCGTGAGCTGCAGCTGACGCGGGGTGCAGGCGGCGCATGGCAGGCCGCCGGGCAAGGCGTGGTGGCAAGTGTGCCGGCGCCATTGCAGGTAGTGCTGGGCGGCGACGGCACGCCGATGGGCGGCACCGCGTCTGCGTCCGGTGCTGCCGCCGACGCCGGCCTGAATCCCTTTGACTTCTCCGACACGGGGCTCGCCACCTGGCTACAGGATGCCGGCTGGTTCCAGGTGATCGGTCTGTGCCTCTTGCTGGGTCTCTTGCTGGCCTTCACGCCTTGCGTGCTGCCCATGGTGCCCATCCTCATGGCCATTATTGCGGGGCAGAGCAGTGGGACGCAGGCGCTTTCCCGTTCACGCGGGCTGGCGCTGGCGGCGGTGTTCGTCCTTGGCATGTCGATCGTGTACACCGTCCTGGGCATGTTCGCGGGGCTGCTGGGCGCGGGTCTGATGATCTGGCTGCAGACCCCATGGGTGCTGGCCACCTTTGCCGTACTGCTCGCACTGCTTGGCCTGGCCATGTTCGACGTGTTCACCCTGCAGGCACCCGCCGCCATGCAGACTGCGCTCAACGAGCGTCTGAACCGGATCCCGGGCGGCCGCTACAGTGGCGTATTCCTCATGGGCATGCTCTCGGCGCTTATCGTCGGCCCCTGCGTGGCCGCGCCGCTGGCCGGCGTACTGCTGTTCATCTCGCAAACCGGCGACGTGGCACTGGGTGGCAGCGCCCTGTTCGCCCTGGCCTGGGGCTCGGGGGTGCCGCTGCTGCTCCTGGGGGCCTCTTCAGGCGCCCTGCTGCCCAGGGCCGGGGCCTGGATGAACGGCGTCAAGTGGGCCTTTGGGATCTTGCTGTTCGCCACGGCCTGGTGGATGCTGTCGTCGCTATTGCCGGCCTGGGCTGTTCTGCTGGGCTGGGTGGTGCTGGCCGTGTGCAGTGCGGTGATGATGGGGGCGTTCGATGCACTGCCGGCCGGTGCAGGTGCCGGGCGGCATCTCCTGAAAGCGCTGGGGCTCGTGCTCGCCGCCTGGGCGGTGATCATGCTGGTGGGCATGGCCGGAGGGGGCCGCGACCCCTTCCGGCCGCTGGCGCCTTATGTGGCGGATGGCTCCGCTGGCGCCGCAGCAACCCTGGGCGGCTCAGGGGGGTCCCCGGATGTCGCCGCGGCCGTCAAGCGCCGCTTCGTGCAGGTGGGATCCGAGGCCGAGCTCGACGCCTTGCTCGCCCAGGCGAGCCAGCCGGTCATGCTCGACTTCTATGCTGATTGGTGTGTGTCGTGCATCGAGATGGAGCGCTTCACCTTCAGCGATCGCGAAGTCGCGCGCAAGCTCGATCAGTTCGTGTTGGTGCAGGCCGACGTGACCCGCAATGACGCCGAACACCGCGCGCTGCTGAAGCGCTTCCGCCTGTTCGGCCCGCCCGGAATCATCTTCTTCGACCCAGAGGGTCGCGAGCTCGACGTGCGGGTGGTGGGCTTCCAGAATGCCGAGCGGTTTGGCCGCTCGCTAGATGCGGCCCTGGAGAAGGCTGCCGTCGCTGCGCCCGGGAATGCGGCGGCGGCGACGGGTAAAGCGGCTGAGGGCGCCGTTGCGGCGCCCTCGCAATCATCGCTGCTGCTGTCGCAGCAGCTTCGCGGCTTCGATGGCGAAGTAGGTCAGAATGCCGTCGCCACCCGCGCGCTTGAACGCCAGCAGTGATTCCAGCACGACCTTGTCGTGGTCGAGCCAACCGTTGGCGGCGGCGGCCTTGAGCATGGCGTACTCACCGCTCACCTGATAGGCGAAGGTGGGCATGCCGAAGGCCTGTTTCACGTCGCGCAGTACGTCGAGGTAGGGCATGCCGGGCTTCACCATCAC
>JAEZGR010000315.1 GCA_023437255.1 Pseudomonadota bacterium
CGGGGCGTTCCGCCGACGGGGTCGCCGCGTCGGCAATCCCACCGGCCCGGCCCGAAGATGTCGCCACCCTGCTGGATGACGCGCTGGCGCAGGCGGTGGGGCAGGTTGATGAACCGGCCTTCGAGACCCACGCCGATACGGCCTACTCGCTGAGTATCGAGCGCAACGAGGCGACCTTCTCGAGCTGGTATGAGCTGTTTCCGCGTTCGCAGAGCCCGGAGCCGGGGCGTCACGGCACCTTGCGTGACGTGATTGCACGCCTGCCCGACATACGGCGCATGGGTTTCGACGTGCTGTATTTCCCCCCTATCCATCCGATTGGCGTGACGAATCGCAAGGGGCGCAATAACTCACTGCAGGCCGGACCCGACGATCCGGGCAGTCCGTATGCAATCGGGAGCGCCGACGGCGGTCATGAGGCGGTCCACCCGGAATTGGGAACCATTGACGACTTCAGGGCGCTGCTGGAGGCGGCTCGCCGCCATGGCATGGAGCTCGCATTGGACTTTGCCATTCAGTGTTCGCCGGACCACCCCTGGCTGCGCGAGAACCCCGACTGGTTCAATTGGCGGGCCGACGGCACCCTGAAGTACGCAGAGAACCCGCCGAAGCGGTACGAGGATATCGTCAACCCGGACTTTTACAGTCCGCTGGCGAGCTCTCCGCGCCAGGCGGCCTTGTGGCGCGCCCAGCGCGACATCGTGATGATCTGGGTGCAGCAGGGCGTGCGCATCTTCCGGGTCGACAACCCACATACCAAGCCGTTGCCGTTCTGGGAATGGATGCTGCGCGAGGTGCGCGACCGGCACCCCGATGTCATCTTCCTGTCGGAAGCGTTTACCCGCCCGGCCATGATGTACCGGCTCGCGAAGATCGGCTTCAGTCAGTCCTACACCTATTTCACCTGGCGCAATACCAAACAGGAGCTGACTTCCTACATGACCGAGCTGAACTCGGAGCCGGTGCGCGATTTCTTCCGCCCCAATTTCTTCGTGAATACCCCCGATATCAATCCCTGGTTCCTGCAGACTTCGGGCCGTGCCGGTTTTCTGATCAGGGCGGCGCTCGCCTGCACGCTGTCGGGCAACTGGGGCATGTACAACGGGTTTGAACTCTGCGAAGCCACGCCGGTGCCAGGCAAGGAGGAATACCTCGATTCCGAGAAGTATCAGTTGCGCCAGTGGAACCGCGATACCCCGGGCAACATCATCGAAGACATCAGCCGTCTGAACCGCATCCGGCGCAGTCACGCCGCCCTGCAAAGCCATCTGGGCATCCGCTTTCACGAGTCACGCAATGAGCAGGTGCTGTACTACTCCAGGCATAGCCCGGCCGGCGACAGCGTCGTGCTGGTGGCCGTGAGCCTGGATCCACACGGACGACAGGTCGCCGAGCTTGACCTGCCTCGCTGGGAGTTGGGGCTGGCCGACGGTGCACCGGTACCCCTGCACGATCTGTTTGAAGATCGCCGGTTCACGCTGCGCGGTGCGCATCACACGATCGAGCTCACGCCTGAACGCCCCTTCGTGCTGTGGGCGCTCGCTGCCGATGAAGGAGCTGCCGAATGACTACACGTTCTGCACGCAAACAAACAGAAAGAGTGTTGAACGAACCGGGCTGGTACAAGGATGCGGTGATCTACCAGCTGCATGTGAAGTCGTTCTTTGACTCGAACAATGACGGCAAGGGCGATTTCCCCGGGCTGATCTCGCAACTGGACTACATCGCAGGCCTGGGCGTGAATACCGTGTGGCTGCTTCCCTTCTACCCCTCGCCGCGACGCGACGATGGTTATGACATCGCCGAGTACCGCGACGTGCATCCGGAGTACGGCACGCTGGCCGACGTGCGCCATTTCATTCGTGAGGCGCATGCCCGCAAGTTGCGTGTGATCACGGAGCTGGTGGTGAACCACACATCGGACCAGCACGCCTGGTTTCAGCGCGCGCGCCGGGCCCGCCCGGGTTCGGCGGCACGCGACTTTTATGTGTGGTCAGATGATGACCAGCGCTATTCAGGCACCCGCATCATCTTTTGTGATACCGAATCCTCGAACTGGACCTGGGACCCGGTGGCGGGCGCCTATTACTGGCACCGCTTCTATTCGCATCAGCCCGACCTGAATTACGACAACCCCCGCGTGCTCAAGGAAGTGATCAACGTCATGCGCTTCTGGCTCGACATGGGGGTGGATGGCCTGCGGCTGGACGCCGTGCCCTACCTGGTTGAGCGCGAGGGGACCAACAATGAGAACCTGCCGGAGACTCACGCGGTGCTGCGCGAGATTCGCGCCGTGCTCGACCGGGAGTACCCCGACCGCTTGCTGCTGGCGGAGGCCAATCAGTGGCCGGAAGACGCGCAGGAGTATTTCGGCGCCGGCGACGAATGCCACATGTGCTTTCACTTCCCGCTGATGCCGCGCATGTATATGGCGATTGCCCGGGCCGATCGTTTTCCGATCACCGACATCATGGAGCAGACACCGGAGATTCCGGAAAGCTGTCAGTGGGCCATTTTTCTGCGGAACCACGACGAGCTGACACTCGAGATGGTGACCAGCAGTGAGCGTGATTATCTCTGGGAGGTCTATGCCGCCGACCGGCAGGCACGCATCAATCTGGGCATACGGCGCCGCCTTGCGCCGCTGCTTGAGCGCGATCGGCGGCGCATTGAGCTGATGAAGAGTCTGTTGCTGTCGATGCCGGGCACCCCCGTTCTGTACTACGGCGATGAGATCGGCATGGGTGA
>JAEZGR010000346.1 GCA_023437255.1 Pseudomonadota bacterium
CCAGATGCTGCGCACGCCTCTGACCATTCCCTATGCCTACGCGAGCATGCAGACGCAGGAGCGCCGCGACTTCGCAAAAGACGACTATATCGACGCGGTGCTCAAGGCCAAGGAATACATCGCCAACGGCGATCTGATGCAGGTGCAGGTCGGGCAGGTCATCGCCAAGCCCTACCGTGACTCGCCGCTTTCGCTGTACCGCGCCCTGCGTTCGCTCAATCCCTCACCCTATCTCTACTACTGGCACTTCGACGATTTCCACGTCGTGGGCTCTTCGCCGGAAATCCTGGTCCGCCAGGAAATCGTCGAGAAGGACGAGCAAAAGAAAACGCTCGTCACGATCCGCCCCCTGGCCGGCACGCGCAAACGCGGCTCGACGCCAGAAGAAGACCTGAAACTCGCCGAAGAACTGCTGGCCGATCCCAAGGAACGCGCCGAGCACGTGATGCTCATCGACCTGGCCCGCAACGATGTCGGCCGGGTCGCCAAGACAGGCACGGTGCAGGTCACCGACACCATGACCATCGAGCGCTACTCGCATGTCATGCATCTGGTTTCCAACGTCAGCGGCGAACTGAACGAAGGCATGAGCAACATGGACGTGCTGCGCGCCAGCTTCCCGGCAGGCACGCTGACCGGCGCCCCCAAGGTGCGCGCCATGGAAATCATTGACGAACTCGAACCCGTGCGTCGCGGCATCTACGGCGGTGCTGCCGGCTATCTGAGCTACGGCGGCGAAATGGACGTCGCGATCGCCATCCGCACCGGCCTGATCAAGAACGGCATGCTGTATGTGCAGGCCGCCGCGGGCATTGTGGCCGACTCCGACCCCGAGAAGGAATGGCAGGAAACCGAAGCCAAGGCGCGCGCCGTACTGCGCGCCGCTGAACAGGTCCAGCACGGCCTCGACGAACCTATCTGAAACGGGCCCGCAGCCGCGTTCCACGGAGAACCCCATGTTATTGATGCTCGACAACTATGATTCCTTCACCTACAACCTCGTTCAGTATTTTGGCGAGCTCGGTGAAGACGTACGCACTCATCGCAACGACCAGATCACCATCGAAGAGATCGAGGCGCTGCAACCCTCCCGCATCTGCATCTCACCCGGGCCATGCAGCCCTGCAGAAGCCGGGATCTCGATCGACGTGATCCGGCACTTCGCAGGCAAACTGCCCATTCTGGGCGTCTGCCTGGGTCACCAGGCGATCGGCGCCGCCTTCGGAGGCGACGTGGTGCGCGCGCGCGAACTCATGCACGGCAAGGTTTCGCAGATCACCCATACCGGCACCGATGTCTTCAAGGATCTGCCCTCACCCTTCACGGTGACGCGCTATCATTCACTGGCGGTCGCGCGCGACACCCTGCCCGATTGCCTTGAGATCACCGCCGAAACCGCCGACGGCGAGATCATGGGCCTGCGCCACAGAACGCTCCCCATCTATGGCGTGCAGTTCCATCCCGAATCCGTGCTCAGCGAGCATGGACACGCCCTGCTGAAGAATTTCCTGAACATCCAAGCCTGAAGGCCGCCATGACCATCACCACCACAGAAGCGCTCGTTCGCTGTATCGAGCACCGAGAAATCTTCCACGATGAAATGCTGCACCTGATGCGCATGCTCATGCGTGGCGAGGTCCCCGCGCCCACGGCGGCCGCTCTGCTGATGGGCCTTCGCGTCAAGAAGGAGACGGTTGGCGAAATCACCGCCGCTGCCCAGGTCATGCGCGAGTTCGCGGTGCCCGTGCCGGTGGCCGATCCCTCCAGCCTGCTCGACATGTGCGGCACGGGCGGAGACGGCTCCAACACCTTCAACATTTCGACCGCGGCCATGTTCGTTGCGGCGTCGGCGGGGGTGAAGATCGCCAAACACGGCAACCGCAGCGCCTCCTCGTCGTCGGGCAGCGCAGACGTGCTCGAGGCCTTGGGCATCAACATCAACATGAGCCCCGAACAGGTCGCCGAAAGCATCGAAACGGTGGGCATCGGCTTCATGTTCGCGCCCGCCCACCACGGCGCCATGAAAAACGTGGCCGCAGTGCGCAAGGAGCTCGGCGTTCGCACGATCTTCAACATTTTGGGCCCGCTCACCAACCCCGCCGGTGCCGCCAATCAGCTCATGGGCGTCTTCCACCCCGACCTGGTCGGGATTCAGGTGCGTGTGCTTGAGCGCCTCGGCGCCCGTCACGTTCTGATCGTGCACGGCAAAGACGGCATGGACGAAGGGTCCCTGGGCGCCGCCACCATGGTGGGCGAACTCAAGGACGGCGTAATCCGCGAATACGAGATTCACCCCGAAGACTTCGGTGTGTCGATGGTCTCCAATCGCAGCATCAAAGTGTCGAATCGCGAAGAATCCGCGGCGCTCATCAAGGAAGCCCTCGATAACGTGGCCGGCCCCGCCCGTGATATTGTTGCCCTGAACGCCGGCCTGGCCATCTATACCGGCGACAAGGCATCCTCGATCGAGGAAGGCCTGAAGATCGCCTATGAATGCCTGCGCAACGGTGCGGCCCGTGACAAACTTGAAGAATTCCGTCGTCACACGGAAAAGGTCTCTGCATGAACGACATTCTCGCCAAGATTCTGGAAACAAAGAAAATCGAGGTTGCCACGGCAAGGCAGATGCGCAGCGAATCCGACGTGCTGCGCGAAGCCAAGAGCCGCAAAGACGTGCGGGGCTTTGCGCGCTCGCTTGAAGAGCGCATCTCCAAGGGCAAGGCCGGCGTCATCGCCGAAATCAAGAAGGCATCGCCCTCCAAGGGTGTCATTCGCGAGAGCTTCAGTCCGGCCGAGATTGCCACCTCGTACGCCGCCCACGGCGCCGCGTGTCTGTCCGTGCTCACCGATGTGCAGTACTTCCAGGGCTCGTACGATTACCTGCGCCAGGCCCGGGCTGCCTGCTCGCTACCCGTGCTGCGCAAAGACTTCATGATCGACCCCTATCAGATCATCCACGCCCGGGCGATCGGCGCCGACTGCATTCTGTTGATCGTGGCAGCGCTGGGTCTGTCGCAACTCAAGGAGTTCGAGTCACTGGCAGAGGAACTGGGCATGGACGTACTGGTCGAAGTGCACGACCGGGCCGAACTCGAAATCGCCCTGCAACTGAACACCTCGCTGGTGGGCATCAACAATCGCAACCTGCGCAGCTTCGAGACCTCGCTGCAGACCACGCTCGATCTGCTTCCGCTCATACCCGAGGGCAAGCGCGTGGTGACCGAAAGCGGCATTCTCACCGCCGAAGACGTCAAGCTCATGCGTGACAACGGCGTCGACGCCTTCCTGGTGGGCGAAGCTTTCATGCGGGCCCCGGACCCTGGCGTCGCCCTTCAGGCGCTCTTTAACGCATGACCTCCGGATCGCCTGAAGACGCCTGGTTCGCCGAGGCCGAAGGCGACCCGACGATCAGCAAAGACGCGGCAAGACCCATAGTGGCCGAGCTGCGCAGCGCCCTTCTGAAAGCCCAATATGAAAGGCTGGCCAAGTCCGATCGCAGCCAGCTGATTGTCGTGGCCGGGATCGATGGCGTCGGCAAGGGCGGCACCGTCAATCTCATCAACGAGTGGATGGACGCCCGCCATATCCGCACCCTGGCGTTCGGCCCGCCCACGGAAGAAGAGCAGCGCTACCCCTTCCTGTGGCGCTACTGGCGCCACCTGCCGCCCAAGGGGCGCAGCGGCATCGTGTTCGGGTCGTGGTATCGACCTCTGTTCGATGCCCTGGCCGAGAAGAAGACGCGACGCAATCGCGTCGAGCAACTGGCCGCCTGTATTCGCGACTTTGAAGCCCTGTTGGCGCAAGACGGGGTGCAGGTCCTCAAACTCTGGTACCACCTGTCTCGCGACGCCCACAAGAAGCGCACCGCCAAGCTGCTCGCCGACCCCGAAACCGCCTGGATGGTCCGGCCGGAAGACCAGGAGGTCGCGCGCAATTTCAAGCGTGTACGCGAAACGGCCGCCACCATGATCACGCTGACACACTCAGAAGCTGCGCCCTGGCACGTGGTGCCGAGCGCCGATGAGCGCTTGCGCGGCATCACCACCGGGCGACTCATACTCGACACGCTTC
>JAEZGR010000359.1 GCA_023437255.1 Pseudomonadota bacterium
ACTGCGGCCTTGCGGCGCCGCAGCGGCCTCGCCGGGTGGCCGGGGCGAGAAAAGCAGAATCGATGCGCCCATCAGCACCACACACGACAGGGCGTACAGCCACAGTGCGTCACGCCACCCGCTCATATCGGACCAGGCGCGCAGCAGCGGAGGAATGCACAATCCCCCGACACCCTGCCCGCACAAGGCAATGGCCACGGCCATGGCCCTGTGGCGGACGAACCACTGGGACACGGCAGCCGCCAGCGTGCTCAGGAATGCGCCCTGCCCCAGACCGCCCACCAACACCCCGTAGATGAGATAGAACTGCCAGAGGTTGGTGGCCCGGCTCGCCAGCAGCATGCCGCCGCACGTGGCGCAGGTCGCCACGACGCCGATCTTGAAGAAGCCGATGCGGTCGAGCGCCCGGCCCAGGCACAATGAGGCGATTGCGCCGCCCACCATGGTGGCCGCATACAGCGATGCGACCTTGCTGGACCCCCAGCCGAACTCACCGGCGATTTCCGGATACAGAATCGGCACCGAGTTGGCCGCGCCGAAGCTGAGCGAGGCAAGAATAAGGGTGGCCACGGCGACCAGCCAACTGTAGGCACTATCCGGCCGGATCATGATTGGGTTCCGTTACCAGGGTATGCCCATCGCTTTAGGCAGCGCGATCGACAGCGAGGGGAACAGAATCACGACGGCCAGGCCCGCAAGCAGCAGCAGGAGGAACGGAATCAGCGGCCGGATAATGGCTTCCATGCTGACTCGCCCGACGCTGCAGGCCACCAGTACCGCAAGCCCGGTCGGTGGCACGAACAACCCGATGCCCGAGGCAAGCACAACAACCGTGAGCCAGTGCACCACGTCGATATCGAGCGCCCTGACGACCGGCAACAGAATCGGCACGAAGATGAGTACCGCCGGGGCACCTTCGAGCACAGCGCCGATCAGCACGAAGATGAGCGCGGTGATCAGCATGACGCCCAGCGGCCCGATTTCGTGCGCCCGCATCCACTCCGCCATCGCGGCGGGTACGCCTTCCGTCGCCAGCAGGTAGCCAAAAATCATGGCAAAGCCCATCAGCATTGTGATCACGCCGGTTGCCACGCACGTGTCGACCAACGCGGTATAGATGCGAGACCAGCTCAGGCGCTTGTAGACCAGCCCGCCCACCAGCAGCGAGTACACAACCGCGAAGGCTGCCATTTCGGTCACGGTGGCCACGCCGAAGCGAATCCCGCCGAAGATGAGAATGGGCACACCCAGGGCATACAAGGCGTCTTTCAGACCGATCATGATCTCGCTGAACGAATACGCCTTGCCGCGCGGCATGTTCTGAATTCTGGCCTGAATGTGAATGAAGGCCAGAAACATGAGGCCGATGACCAGGGCCGGTAACACGCCCGCCGCAAACACCGCCACGACTGACGTATTGGCGACGGCTGCGACCACCACCATGAGAATGCAGGGCGGAATCAGAATGGCGAACGCGCATGACGAGCCGATCACTGACAAGCTGTACGGCCGGGCGTAACCTTCGTTTTCCAGCGGCTTGAGTGTCATGGCGGACATGGCGGACACGTCTGCCACCGTGGAGCCTGATACCCCCGACTGGAGCATCGTGGAACCCACCACCACCATGGGCAAGCCGCCCCGGAAACGGCCCAGCAGGGTATAGGCGAAACGGACAAGGCGTTCGGATATGCCCCCCTGCTCCATGATGGTCCCCGCAAAAATGAACAGCGGGATCGCCAGCAGAACGAAGGAGTCCACCCCCATCATGGTTCGGTGAACAAGCAGATTGAGCGGCAGATTGCTTTCCACCAGCAATACAAGCAACGACGAAAGGCCCATGGCGAAGGCGATCGGCATGCCGATCACCACAAAGGCCACGAACGATATAACAAGCAGTGCGATAACCATATTGAGTCCCGCTTACTCACCACCGGTCGCTTCGGGCGCATCGAAATGCGTGTCCTGGCGCTGCCCGCGGAGAGATTCAATGACGTTGAATATTGAGTAGATGATCATCAGCCCGCCGGCTGCGACCACGCTGCCGTACAGCCAGCCGATCGTCACATCAAGCGCCGGAAGGATCTGCATCTTCGAGAACTTGAACGACTGCCATGCAGCGTAAGTGAAGACGACCGAGAAGATCAGGATCACGATGTCCTGCAAAACGTAGCAGGCCTGCTTCATCGCCGGCGGCATTTTGAGCACCAGCCATTCCACGCCGACGTTCGAGCGCTGCTGCACTGCCAGCGCAAAGCCCACCATGACGATCCAGGCGAACAGGATCCGGGCAAACTCATCGGCCCACGGCATGCCGATATCCATGAAATAGCGGCTGATTACCGCCGCCACAAGAAAGACGATGAGCAGCGTGAGCACGCCAGCCATCAGTATCTGCGGTATTTTGACGAGCACCACAACCGCCCACCGCACGCTCCGGTCGTCTGTGTTTTCGCGCATCTGCATGTGCCCCCTATCGCTTGCCAGTTCACTCATAACGTGCCTCCTTTCGCTCCATCATCTTGCGGCATGAGGTGGCGCCGGCCACGCCGGTGCCACCACGACTGCCGCCATAGAGCTCTATGCGAACAACTCCGCTGATTCAGGAACCGTACTTATTTCTGGGAGTCGGAAACGATCTTCATCAGATCCTTGTCCAGCCGCGGCTCGAGCTCTTTCCAGACATCGCCCACGCTGTCCCTCCAGAGCTTCATTTCTTCTTCGGTCGGCTTGTAGAACTGGACGCCAAGCCCCTCGGCATACTGGCGGGCCTTGACTGAGAGCTCGTCGTCAATCTGGTTGCCGTAGGCTTCCGCCTCAGCAGCAGACTGAAGAATGATGTCCTGAACGGCCTTGGGCAGGCTGTCGAAACGATCCTGACGCATGGCGATAGTCTGAACGCCAATGACGGCCTGATTCTGGGTAGCGTGCTTCAGCACTTCATAGTGCTTCGCGGTCGCCAGCCAGGTCGGCATCACGAATTCACCATCGACCACGCCGGAGCTGAGGGCGTTATAGACCTCAGCCCAGTCAATGGACGTCGGAATCGCGCCCCAGCCGCGGAACATGGCGATCTCCACGGGCGAAGCGGTGGTGCGAATCTTCATGCCCTTGAGGTCCGCCGGCACCTTCACCGGTTTCTTGTTGTTCACGATGTCCCGGAAGCCACCGTTGTTCAGGATCATGAGCATCTTGAACCCGTCGCGCTCGAAGCGTTTGCGGATCTCCGCCCCGACTTCTCCGGCCATCACGCGCTTGAACGACTCGTCGTCACGAAACACGTAAGGCAGGTCCATGAACAGCAATGTCCGTGTGAACGCACCCCAGTTGGCGTTGGAACCACCGCCCATGTCGATGGCGCCATTGATCATTGCCTCGATGGAGGTGCGCTCGTTGTAGAGCGAACCCGCCAGGTGTGTTTCCACGGTCACTTTTCCGCCTGACTTCTCCTTGATCAGGTCCGCCATGCGCTGCATGGCCATGCCGACAGCCTGGTCCGGCGTTGCGCCATGGGCCAGTTTCAGCGTCATCGGTTTGATGTCCTGCGCGCCAGCCGCTCCACTCAGAGCGAGTGTGGCTGCCGCCAATACGCTGCATGCGGCCTTGATGAGTCTCCGAGCTTTCATTGTCTTCTCCTGCCTTACGAGGTGATAGCAAAAAACCGTCGCAAAGCGACGGCAGTTCGTTCAGTGCTTCTTTTGAACACTTGAGCGTTGTCCAAGCTGGGCACGGGCCGCCTCGCCATGTCGTAAACACGCCAATGCTCCTGCTGCCTGGGCAAGTTCGTCGAAAACCGGAATGCCCGCCCTGACTGCACGGAACCGGTATTCACGTTTCTGAGCTTCTATTTCTGGTTCGCCGTCTGACCGAAGCACGAGCACGAGGTGGGTGTTTCGCGCCGAGTGCTTGCGAGCCTCTTCCACCGCCTGAAGCAGATTCCCAAGCATGTCGACATGCTGAAAGTCGACAATAATAGTCATATTTAAATGCATGACCAGTGCCTGGACCTCCTCGCTTGCCACCACGTTGGCGATGATTTCATTGGCAACACGCCCTTCGTTGTGCTGCAGGGCACCGGCCGGTATGTCGATTGGATTCACCAGAGACGCGCCGGCCTGCACGGGAAGTGTGGACAAGGTTGCCAACGTCTTTGCCGAGAATCCCGGCACTGTAAATCCGGCACGGTCAAAGGCATCGGTGCCCAGCACGCTGGTTCCGCCACCGTTACCGAACAGCGCCACCTGCCGGGTCGGCTCACCGGCGGGTTCCAGGCACTGAAACACCAGCAGTGCGTCAAGAATTGAGTCGAGCGTGTCAACGAGCCCCATGCCCGT
>JAEZGR010000363.1 GCA_023437255.1 Pseudomonadota bacterium
GGCATGCACTGCAGGATTCTCACCCGTTACACGTACAAGGTCCTGGCGCCCGCCGGCTGGGACTCACAGGTCCGCAACAAGAGCTGGAACCAGCTGGCCGGCCTGCCGTGGCTTGCCACACCGCCGGCTTCTGCACACCACCGTTTGCTTGCGCAGGTGTTCGGGCCTGATTCGGTCACCGGCATGCAGGCGAACTACGTCGCTCTGGTCGATCAGGAGGCCTCGATGCTGGATCTGGTGCGCTCGGGCGTGGGACTGAGTCTGGTGCGTGACCACATTGCTCTGCGCGAAGCACAAACCCACGGGTTAGCCATCGCCGACCGGGTCGAACTGCCCTGCGCGTTGAGTTTCATCTGCCCCGAAAACCGGCGTGAGGAGCCGGCGGTTGCCGCGACCCTCATTGCCCTGGAACAGGCGTGGGGTAATACCCGTTCCTGGTAAGGGGATACCCAGCGTAAGCAGTGTTACAGGAGTAAAATATTGGGCTGCCTTCGTTGCCCCACTGCGCATGACCTTTTTCTCTACTCTCTTTCTGGCCTTTGCCATGTCGACCGACGCCTTCGCGGCTGCTGTGGGCAAAGGCATGGCATTGCGTCGCCCGCATTTTTCCGAAGCCCTGCGCACCGGCATTATCTTCGGTGTGATCGAAGCCCTCACGCCGCTGGTTGGCTGGGCGCTCGGTACCATCGCCGCCGAGTTCGTCGCAGAATGGGATCACTGGATCGCCTTCGGCCTGCTGGGCTTCCTGGGGCTGGCCATGATCATCAAAGGCTTCAAGGGCGAAGAAGAAGAAGCCACGCCGGTGGCGCGCCATTCCTTCTGGCTGCTCGCCGCCACAGGTTTTGCCACCAGCATCGACGCCATGGCGGCCGGCGTGAGCCTGGCCTTCATCGACAACAACATCCTGATCACCTCGGCGGCAATCGGCTGTGCCACCCTCTTCATGGTGACCTTGGGCGTCATGATGGGTCGCGTATTGGGGCGCATGGCAGGTCGTTGGGCCGAAGCGCTTGGTGGTGTTGCCCTAATCGGCATCGGCAGCGCCATTCTCTACGAACACCTGATGCACTAGTGCCCGTCCGCTTCAGACATGAGCGGCATGATCACCGAGCCCGGCAAAGCCTCGGCGGCATAATTGAACGTACCCGACTCCCGCACTTCACGAGCGGCACGCATCAACGCCCCCAGCGCAGCTCGGGCCATTGAACCCCCCACACTGATGCGGCGCACACCGGCTTCGGCCAGTTGCTCCACTGAGTAGGTCGGCCCCGTCAGACCCATCACCACGTTCACCGGCTTGTCGACCTCGCGGCAGACCTGCCTGATGGCGTCGAGATCCGGAAGACCCGGGGCATACAGCACATGGGCGCCTGCTTCGGAGTAAGCCCGCAGACGACGAATCGTATCGGCGAGATCGGGCCGGCCGTTCAGGAAATTCTCGGCCCTGGCGGTCAATACGAACGGCAGCCCGGCGGCCATCTGCGCAGCTGCCCTGACCCGATCCACCGCCAGCCCGAAATCATAGATGGGAGCGGCCGGGTCGCCCGTGGCATCTTCAATGGAGCCGCCCACCAGGCCACGGGCGCTTGCCAGGCGAATCGTGTCGGCACAGTGCTCAGGCTGCGCGCCAAAGCCATTGCCCAGATCCGCTGACACGGGCAAATCCGTGGCCGCGACGATCTCGCTGGCGTTGGCAAGCACCTCGTCGCGCTGCAGGCAGGCGAACGAGTCACGCTTTCCCTTTGAGAACGCGTATCCGGCGCTGGTGGTGGCCAGCGCCTCGAATCCCAGACTCGCCAAAAGGCGTGCCGAACCGGCATCCCACGGGTTTGGAATGACGAAGGCGCTGCCGCGCTCGTGCAGCGCCTTGAAGCGCTGAAACTTCTCGTGAATGGGCATGGTTGTCTCCGCAAGCCGGCAAGGGTCGCCGGGCACGTACTACCATGCCACGTTCAGGCTCAGACGAACAGATCAAGTTGCTGCATGGTGCCCGCACGGCCGTCTTCCGACAGCCAGACACCACTGCTCAGAATCTGCCCATGCTGACGATTCTGAGCACCCTTGAGGTCGAACAAAGTGTCGGCCTTGCCCAAATACAGCGCGCCGATGTTGTGGTCGGCAAGCGTTCCGAGCTGATCGGCACCGGAACTGTCCTTGGTCCAGATGCGCAGCTGGGCGAAGATCGCGTCGTTTTCGTCGATCCAGCCGTTACCGTCACTGTCGAAGGCCGCCAGCTCGGCAAAGCCGTTGCCGGTGCGTGCGCCAAACAATTCGGTGCCGTCATCGCTCACGCCGTTGCTGTTGCGATCGAGCGCCAGGAAGCCGCTGGCCGACCCTACGAAGGAAACACGGTCGGCCTCGCCGTCGGCATCAATGTCAAAGTCGAACTTCTGATCCGTGAGTTCGGCTGCGTTGCCACCGAAATTGATCACCAGGGGATCCTTGCGCACCGCATCGCCGGCCCGCAGCGAAACGGAAGTGCTCTGGTAGAACTCGCGACTCATTTGCAGATTCAGTTCGAACCGAAGCCGCTTGCCATCGGCGGTCAGGATTTCGCCAGTCGCACTGAAAGCGGTGTGTTCCGCTTCGTAGACTTCCTCGTGGAAGTCGTATTCCACGCCCCAACCCACGCGCTCATTCTGGACCTGCGCCGCCTCTGCAGCCTTGCCCATTTCTTGGTTGGCCTCGCTGATCCGCCCCACTTCTGCAGGATCCATGACCTTGACCTTGCGACCGGTCAGCGCCTCGACGATGCGGACGAGCAGACTGAGCTTGGGGTCATTGATTGGGTCTTCATCGACCGCCTGAACCTCGTCGGATGCGTCCACGCGCGGCTCGCCGGTCTCGCCTTTCGGGGCTTCAGAGTTCGGCTGGGCGGCCGCCAGCGCTGCACGCGCGGCATCTGAGATGGCAACCCGAGCAGAAGACGAAACGTCTTCACGGGCGGTGGCCATGCCCTCGAAGTCGGGCCGCTCGCCGACCCACGCGCGCAGCGTTTCGGTACGGCTGGTTTCCTGCGTATAAGTGCGCTCGCTCGCCAGCGCCACGCGATATTGATCGATCTTCATGATGGTTGCCGCCAACGAGACTCGACAACAAAGTTACGGCAACTATCAGAAAATGTTTATGCCGCCCTGGGCGGCGCGCGCAACGCGACCGTGGCGCCCAGCAGCAACAGCCCTATGCCGGCAAACAGGAATGCATAGCGACTGTAATGGTGATCCGCAAGCCACGCCACCACCAGAATGCCCAGCGACTGCCCAATGAACAGGCAGCAGGCAAACAGCGACATGGCCGCCCCGCGAGCGGCGGGCGCCATCTGGGTGGCCCGCGTCTGCAAGGTGTTGTGCAGGCAATAGAACCCAAAGCCGGCCATCAGACAGGCAACGGGCGACCAGGCCAGCACAGGCACATAGGCAAACGACGCCAACCCCAGCAGCAGCATGGCGCCGCCCAAGCGTGCCAGGCCGGTTTCACCAATGCGCCCCAGAAGACGCACCGCTGTACGCGTGTAGAGGATGCCGCCGATGCCGTAACAAGCGGCAATCGCACCGGCGACCGCCAGCGAAATGCCGTGCTCCCGCTGCAGAAGGCTCGGCATGAAGGCGAGTGTGCCCATGGCCAGGGCGCCTTCAATAGTCACGAAGATCAGGATCCAGCGGCTGGCCGGCGCGGCGAGAATTTCCCGCAAACGCCGCCCCAGGCCTTGAGTGGGTGCGACCGGTCGTTGCTCGTTGCGCTGCGCCTGCATCAGCAAGGCGCCCGAACCCAGAAACAGCAACGCGATCAGCAGAAAGGCGTAGCGCCAGCCCACCCATTCTGCAATCAGCCCGCTAAGCCACTGCCCGGCCAGCATGCCCATGACGCCGGCACTTACCAGGCGCGCGAGTGCCGCCTGACGGGTTTCGTACGGCACGTTGTCACCCAGCCAGGCCATGGCCAATGGGAATATGCCGGCAGCGAACGCGCCCGACACAATGCGGGCCACCACCAGCCAGTCCAGGTTGGGCGACACAAAGGCCATCGTGTTGCCCAGCACGCCCGCCAGCGCACACAGCGCAATGACGCGTGCCTTGCCATAGCGGTCGCCCAGCGGCCCGAATACCAGTTGGAAGACGCCATAGGCAATCGCAAACACGAGGATAACGCGGGCGGCCTGGCCCAGGCTCACCGAGAAATCGGCGGCAAGCGCGGGCAGTATGGCGTCGGTGGCGCGCAGCGATGCCATGCTGGCAAAGCAGCATGCGCCGAGCAGAAAGGGAATGTTTGAGGCTCTAACTTTCAAGCTGCGAATGCTACATCAACTCGCACCGGCGATGTTGTCGCCCCAGAATTTTTCAATGCAACTATGCGCGACGAGGCTTGCGAAACGCCAGAAATGCGGTTGCGGCGAGAATCTGTACGCCAATGATTGTGGCGACGACATCGGCGTGGATGCTACGGCTCGGACCGTACTACCGCGTCGGAGACGGTTGTTAGAATCAAAGCATATTCCAGGACTCATCATGGTCAGCATCTCCTCCTTTTCCCAAACCGCAGCACTGATGGGTGACCTTGCCCGCGCCAGCATGCTGATGGCGCTGATGGATGGGCGTGCACTGACAGCCGCAGAACTGGCCCGTGTCGCCGGCATTGCCCCTCAGACTGCCAGCGGCCACCTGGGTCGTCTGGTCGATGCGGGCCTGATTGTCAGAGAAATTCAGGGGCGCCACCGCTATCACCGCCTTGCCTCCCCGGCAGTGGCTCACATGATCGAAACGTTTTCGCTGAGCGTATAGGCACAATCGCAACGAAACCGCAAAAATCAAACGACACGAACTCGAGACA
>JAEZGR010000184.1 GCA_023437255.1 Pseudomonadota bacterium
CGCCATTACTGTACTGCGTAAGACGGACGGGCGAATCCATAATCGATATGTACCTGAGAAAGACCACCCGTACCGTAACGCAGCCGGCTTGCCGAAATCAAATGAAATCAGCAAGCCGAACTGCGCGCCCTCAGATCGAGGAGCGGGAGCCCTGCAGCCCCTGAAATGCCAGCGTTCCAATGCCCTGGCGAGAAGCGCCTGCAGGCCCCTTCGCAGCAGCGGCACTGAGAGTTGCAACAGCGCCGGCCTCACCATCGGCCAGCGCACCGGACTCGACCATGCGTCCGGGCATCGAGGCGATGAGCTCGCGCGTGTAGGCATGCTGCGGGTTGCGATAGATGTCGCCCGCCGTCTGACACTCCACGATGCGCCCGCGCTGCATGATGGCAATGCGGTCGCAGATCTGGCTCGCGATTCGCAGGTCGTGCGTGATGAACAGCATCGACAGGCCATAGCGTTCGCGCACCTTGCGCAACAACTCGAGCACCTGCTGCTGTACCGACACGTCGAGCGCCGAAACCGGTTCATCGGCCACGATCAGCGAGGGTTCCATGACCAGCGCGCGCGCAATACCGATACGCTGGCGCTGGCCGCCGCTGAATTCGTGCGGCAGCCGGTCGACCGCGGATGCATCCAGGCCGACCAGTTCCAGCACTTCCATCATGCGACGGTTGGCCACGTCTTTGGGAACCCCATTCAGCAGGGCGTTCTCGGTGATGATGCGACCCACCCGGTGACGCGGGTTGAGCGACGAGTAAGGGTCCTGGAAGATCATCTGGATGCGTGGGCGCAATGGACGAAAGGCCTTGTAGTCCATGCCCGTGATATCGCGACCCTCGAAGCGCACCTCGCCCGAATCGATCGGAATGAGCTTCGCCACGCAGTGACCCAGCGTGGTTTTACCGGACCCGGACTCGCCCAGCAGACCCATGATCTCACCACGATGGATGCGCAGGTCCACCCCGTTCAACACCTGCAGGCGCTCGGCGTTGCCGAACCACTTGCTTGCCCGCGGGCGGTAAGTCTTGTTGACGTTGCGGATCTCGAGCAGCGGGTCCTGGCGCAAGACCTCTTCGGCATCGGTGCGCAGCCGCGGTACTGCGGCAATGAGCTTCTTGGTGTACGGGTGCTCAGGGCTCTGCAACACCTTTTCGCGCTCGCCCAACTCGACCAGGCGACCTGCCTGCATCACTGCCACGCGATCGGCAATATCAGCCACCACACCGAAATCGTGCGTGATGAAGAGCAGGCCCATGTTGTAGCGCTGCTTCAGATCGTTCAGCAGCTTGAGGATCTGCGCCTGCGTGGTCACGTCGAGCGCCGTGGTGGGCTCGTCGGCGATCAGCAGGGCCGGGCGCGAGACCATCGCCATGGCGATCATCACCCGCTGACGTTGCCCGCCCGAAAGCTGGAAGGGGTAGCTGTACTGCAAGGTTTCCGGTTCCGGCAGCTTCATGTCGGCGAGCAGGTCCACCACCCGCCGCTGCTGCTCGGCCCGATCACGTACGCCATGAACCCGCAGCGCCTCGGCGATCTGATCGCCCACCCGCATCACCGGGTTCAGGGCGGTCATGGGCTCCTGGAAGATCATCGATATACGCGCGCCGCGCATCTGACGCACCTGGGCATCAGACATCTTGAGGATGTCCTGTCCTTCGAAGCGGATGACACCCGATTCGAGACGCAGGCCGCCCGGCGGCAACAGGCGCATCACGGCATGGGCCGTGACCGACTTGCCGGAGCCCGATTCCCCGACGATGCAGACCGTTTCGCCCCTCTTCAACTGCAGGGACAGGTCGTGTACGGCGTACTTGCGGTCGCCGCCGCCCGGCAATGCTACCGACAGGTTCTCGATCGACAGCAGGACGTCCGCGTCTGGTTGCTTGCTCTCAATTGTTTCCATGAACACCTCGCGAACGCGGATTCAAGGCGTAATTCAGCCCGTCACCGACAAAGTTGAGCGCCAGCACAGTCAGGAAGATCGCGATCCCGGGGATCGCTGACAACCACCAGTTCTGCCGGATCATGGTGCGTCCGGCACCAATCATGAAGCCCCAGGTAATGAAATTGCGATCGCCCAGGCCCAGAAAGCTGATGGCCGATTCGATCAGGATCGCCGTGGCCACCATCAGCGAAGCCGCCACGATGATGGGCGAGAGCGTGTTGGGCAGGATCTGCCGGAACAGGATCCGGCTGCTGGACTGCCCGCCCACGATGGCCGCCTTCACGAAATCGGCGGTACGCAGCGACAGGAACTCGGCCCGCACCAGCCGGGCCACCGATGGCCACGAGACGATGCCGATGGCCAGCACGATCGAATAGATCGAGGGCGAAAAGATCGCGACCAGCAGCAAGGCCAGCAGGAAGCTGGGAATGGTCTGGAAGATCTCGGTGATGCGCATGATGAGATCATCGGTGCGCCCCCCGTGATACCCGGCAATCGCGCCCAGCAATGAACCCACCAGCACCGCCACCAGGGTGGCAATGAGGCCGATCATGAGCGAGACGCGTGCGCCATGTGCAATGCCCGCGGCAATATCACGCCCCAACATGTCGGTGCCCAGCAGGAAACCCGGGCTGAAGGGTGGCAGGTTGGGCCGGCCCACCATCTTCCACGGGTCGCCAGGGTAGAGCCAGGGCGCGAACACCGCGATGAACAGGATTGCCGCCAGCAGAACCAGGCCCACGGCTCCGGTCGGCAATCGTGCAATGCGAGCCAGAAGCCCGAACGGAGATTCATTCATGTCTGCAACTCGATTCTTGGGTCAGCCAGGCTATACAGCGTGTCGGCCACGAAGTTGATGAACACCACGATCACGGAACTGATGAAGAAGATCGCCAGCAGCAGGTTGTATTCGCGCTGCAGCAAGGCGTCGAACGCAAGCCGGCCGATACCGGGCCACGCAAAGACCGTCTCGATCAGCACGGAACCACCGATCAGATGACCGGCCTGCAGTGAGCCAAAAGTGATCACGGGCAGAATGGCATTGCGCACGATGTGCTTGCCCCAGATCACCCGTTCCGGCAGGCCCTTGGCGCGCGCCGTCTTCACGAAGTCCTGATCCTTCACCTCGATCGCCGCCGCCCGCATGACCCGCGTGTAAACGGCGACATAGAACAGGCTCAGCGTGGTGGCGGGCAATACCAGATGCCAGAGCACATCTTTGATGGCCGCCCACCCTTCGAGGCTGGCACCCACCGACGACATGCCGTAGGCCGGCAGCCACGCCAGGTGCACCGAGAACACCAGAATGCCGATCAGGCCGATCCAGAAGATGGGCATGGCGAAGAACACGAGCGAGATCGTGGTGATCACGCCGTCGAGCCACCGCCCCGCTGAGCGGGCCGCCGTCACCCCCAGCCCCACCCCGATGGCAATCGAGGCGAACAGCGCCGTCAGGGTTAGAAGCAGGGTTGCGGGCAGGCGCTCCAGGATCAGGTCGAGTACCGGTCGATTCTCGCGATACGACATGCCGAAATCAAAGGTCACCGCCTTCTGCGCGTAGCGCCACATCTGCCCGACAAAGGGCTGGTCGAGGCCGAACTCCTTGCGTACTTCATCAACGAAGGAAGCATCGGTGGCGCCGGCCTCGCCGGCCAGGATCATCGCCGGATCGCCCGGCGCGGCCCTGACCAGCAGGAAGTTGATGGCCAGCACCGCCACGATGACCACCATGGACTTTAACGCGCGCCCTAATAGGTAGTGCAGCTTTTCCATGGTGAGGTCATCGCTTCAGCCAGACGTCGGCAAAGTTCTCGTTCATGCCCATGCCGGTGGTCACCAGATTCTGGACACGCTTGTGGTAGAGGGTCGGCATCACCATCTGATGCAGCCACAAGATAGGTACGTCGTGCGAGAGCGTCTTCTGAATCTCGGAATACAGCGCGCGACGCTTCTCGGGGTCGCCTTCCGACTGCGCCTGACGGAACTTCTCGTCAAGCTCGGCATTCTCGTAGCCGCCCAGGTTGCTGGCCGTGCTTCCGTTGAACTGGAACTCGGACATATAGGTCTGCGACATCAGGATCGCCGGGTCACCCAACTGGTACACATAGTTGAAGGCGAGGTCGAAATCACCCTTGGTAATGCGCTGGAACCAGCCCGGCACGTCGGTGGCCACGAGCTGCGTCTTGATGCCGACATCCTGCAGCTGTTCACGCACGAACTCGGCCAGGCGCTGCCAGGTTTCGCCGTAAGGCAGGGGCAGCAGGCGCAGCTCGGCGCGCACGCCGTTGGCATCGGGCTTCAGACCCATTTCGTCGAGCAGCGCGCGGGCCTTGGCAGGATCGAAGGCGAATTCGGTCTCGACCGAGGTGTCCTTGAAAGGCGAGTCGTTGCTGAACGCGCCGTTGATCTTGCGTCCAAAGCCGTTGAAGATCGTCTCAATGATGAAGTTCCGATCGATCGCGTGCGCCAGGGCCTGACGGAAGCGCACGTCATCCATGGGCTTGTTG
>JAEZGR010000301.1 GCA_023437255.1 Pseudomonadota bacterium
TTTATTTCGATTCTGTTTTGCAAAAAAAGAATCAACACTTGATGAATCAATAACGCGTTTGCAAAACCTGTAAGACCGCAAACAAAAAACAGATACAAAAACGAGAACACTGGGCCCGGTCAGCGGGCCCTTTTTTTTTGCCTGCGTGGTGTGCGCATTAGGGCAGGAATTGGTAGTGATCCCGAATCAAAGGAGGTCTGCAGGGGGTTGATCGGGAGTGCCAGTGAATGTGAAGACCGAACGTTAGCACGTTTAGGGCGACCTTTGCAAAAGCGCCATGTCAGGAAATTAGCGGTTTCGGCAGTGTGCCCTGCGGAAGTGGCGGTCGCTGATGGATCCATGTTTATTCACTCAATATCAATTTCTAAAGACTGGTGGTAATAAGGGCTGTGGATAACTGGTACAAAGTGGAAATTTTCTGATATAACAATGACTTGTATCCTCGTTTTTACCGGCACAACCGCTGGTGTACCGCGTGCATGGTTTGGGGAGAACTTTTTGGTCGGGCCCGAAATGTGCCACTTGTTCTCCATCGGCAAACAGGTTCTTCACATACGCTCTTCCTAGAGCTTATCCACAGGAGATTCGTGATGAGCCGGTACCACATTGCAGGTTCGCAGGGAGCTCTGCAGGCCGGTTCTGACAACGCGGTTCTGCAGAACAAGCTCGGGCTCACGCGCGTCGAAGACATGGACGAAGCCGAGCTCGTGTTGTTGCAGAAGCTCTATGAGTCGGTATTGAGGGACCATCTGCCCCCTGGGCGTATCAGCGTTCTGCACCTGCGACGATGGCACAGGCGCTGGCTGGCGAATGTGTATGAATGGGCAGGCCAGTACCGCACGGTGAACATGAGCAAGGATGGATTTCCTTTTGCTCCCGCCAGTCAGCTTTCACGGTTGATGCAGAATTTCGACACCGATCCCTTGGCCCGATACACGCCGTGCAGGGGTATGAGCGATACGCTGCTGATCGAAGCGATCGCCGTCACTCATGTGGAGTTCATCCTCATGCATCCGTTTCGTGAAGGCAACGGGCGCATATCGAGGTTGCTGGCCGATGTGATGGCCGTTCAGGCTGGGCACGAGCCGCTCGATTACAGCTCATGGGAGCGCAACAAAATGGCCTATGTTGCGGCAATTCAGAAGGGGCTGGATCGGGACTATGAGCCGATGAAGCACTGGGTAGGCCAGGCACTGCTTCCCGTGAATGGGTAACGCAATGCACGCGGCGGTGCTGCGCCGACCTTAAACGCTGCCCAGGGCCAGCTGCTGGAACTTGCTGTTCTGTGCTTGCAGACGAGTTTCGAGATCTTGAATGGACTGACCGGTTTCAATTGCAGTTGAACTCGCCACTGCGCGGATGATGCGCATGGTAGTGGGCTGCTTGTGCCCGTTCAGGGAAATTTCGGAGGGTTCTTTCACAGAGGAAGATTTCATTTAAGCACGTGTCGTGATCTACCATTCATTATACTCTTTCAGAGCCCTCAAACCACGTTTAATCAATGGTTTGCGCCATTTCGGCCACACTCCCGCACACCCGGGGTAACCCTGTTGTTGCGGTCTTTTCGGTCCTATAACAAGAGTCGCCATGTCACGGTTGAAACGCATTGCTTTGTTGTCCACAGGCGGCACGATCGCCAGCATTCCAGGGCAGGATGGTCGAGCCATCGCCGGCGCTCTGGCCGGTGAAACGTTGCTGGCCCAGACTGAACTGGAAGGCCGCTTCGAGGTCATTGTTGAATCGATTTTCCAGAAAGCAAGCAATTCGATCGGCCCTGTCGAGTGGCACACTCTGGCGTCCAGGTGCCAGGCGCTCGCCCCCGGGGGTGAGATAGACGGCATCGTGATCACTCACGGCACCGATACGCTCGAAGATACGGCGTACTACCTGCACAGTGTCGTTGACACGCGCGCAGTTCCGGTCGTCGTAACCGGGTCTCAACGCACTCCCCATGCGCTGGGCAGCGATGCCTTCGCGAACCTGCGACAGGCCATCGAACTGGCCGCCAGCGCGTCGGCGCGGGGGCTTGGAGTACTGGTTTCGTTCAACCAATCTGTGTACAGCGCCGGTTTCGTGAGAAAGGTCAGCAGCTACCAGCTGAATGGCTTCGATGCGCCCGGTCTGGGACCGGTGGGTCTGCTGGACGAAGGCCATTTCCATCTTTTGCAGCGCCCCGTTGTTCAGGAATTGCTGACAAGCACTGCAGATCTCCCGCGCATCGATATTCTGCCCGCGTATGGCGGTGCCCATGTAGAAACGGCGGAAGCGATTCTTGCCAGCGGGCCCAGGGGACTGGTGCTGGATGCATTGGGCCGTGGCCAGGTCCCGCCGCAATGGCTGCCGCCTATTGCCCGCGCGATTTCAGAAGGCATGACCGTCGCGGTCTGCACGAGCACACTGCACGGCGCAACGCATCAGAGCTACGAATACCCGGGCACCCTGCACGAACTCGAGAACGCCGGTGCCTTTGGCGTGAGTCACCTTTCTGCGCGCAAGGCTCGTATTCGCCTTGCCCTTTGCCTGGCTGCGGGCCGGCGTGATACTGAATCCCTGCGTGCTGCCTTCAGCTGGCAAAACGTTCTGTAAACATCCACCCAAAAAAAGGAACCCATGTCCTCTCTCAAAATCGCGGTCATACCCGGCGACGGAATTGGCAAGGAAGTCATGCCCGAAGCGCTGCGCGCGCTCGAAGTCTTGCAACAACGCCATGGCCTGGCCCTGCAGCTCGATCACTTCGACTGGGCCTGTGTTGATTACTACCAGCGTCATGGCGACATGATGCCGGAGAATTGGTTCGACGTGCTCAAAGACTACGACGCCATTCTGTTCGGCGCAGTCGGTTGGCCCGAGGTGGTGCCCGATCACGTTTCCCTGTGGGGCTCACTGCTGAAGTTCCGCCGCCAGTTCGATCAATACATCAATCTGCGGCCTGTAAAGCTGATGCCGGGTGTTCCCTGCCCCCTGGCCGACAAGCAACCGGGCGATATCGACTTCCTGGTGGTCCGCGAGAACACGGAGGGTGAGTACACGAATCTGGGTGGCCGCCTGTTTGGCGGCACCGACCGCGAGATCGTGATTCAGGAGAGTGTTTTCACGCGCGAGGGCGTCGATCGCGTTCTGAACTTTGCTTTCAAGCAGGCGCAGAAGCGTGATCGCAAGCATGTGACTTCGGCGACCAAGTCGAACGGGATTGCGATCAGCATGCCGTATTGGGATGAACGCATGCAGGTCGTGGCGAAACAGTACCCGGACATCACCTGGGATCAGTATCACATCGATATTCTGACTGCCCGGTTTGTGCTTTCGCCCGAGCGGTTCGATGTGGTGGTGGCCTCCAACCTCTTTGGCGACATCTTGTCTGACCTTGGCCCGGCGTGTGCCGGCACGATCGGCATTGCGCCGTCAGCCAATTTGAACCCAGAGAAGAAGTTCCCGTCACTCTTTGAGCCGGTTCACGGCTCTGCTCCGGACATCTACGGGCGCAATATCGCGAACCCCATCGGCATGATCTGGTCAACCGTGATGATGCTGGAATTCCTGGCTGAAGAGCAGCCCGCATGTGCGGTCGCAGCCAGTGAGCTGATGGCCGCCATCGAGAAGGTGCTCAAGGAAGGCCCGCATACGCCTGATCTGGGTGGTACGGCCAACACGACTGAAATGGGCAAGGCCGTCTCAGCAGCACTGTAAGGGCCGTGACGCTTTTTGCAAGCCCTGTAGGGGCGCGCATTGTGAGAAGAAGAGGGAGGTATGTTTTTATTCCTTCTTCTTCTTTATATCTATGTTGGTAGTAATGGAGGGCTGTGGATAACTGGGATAAGTGGTCAAAGGCGCATGAACGCTTGCACAGCGGGTTTTTTTGGCCGGCACAACCTCGCTGACAATCAAGGGACGATATCTGGGTATCTTTTCTTGGCCGCGATTTTATGAGGCTTGTTCAGGAAGTATCCCGCAGCTGTGCACATGGGGGCGCCCAGTACTTATCCACAGGCTCTTTTGCAGCGTGGCCGGCTTTTCGAGGCTTTGGCAATCACGCCTGCAGGCTATGATTGCCGCGTTTTTTCCATGTTGTCTGCAAGGATGTCGCAATGTTTAGTCTGATGCTGCGAATCCAGCTCATGTTCAATCGCTGGTTCGAGAACATCGTTCTGGAAGACCGCTATCGCTACCTGGCGCGACGTGGCGGTTTTGAGCCTGCTTTCGATGAGCGACTTGCACACTATCGCGCAAAGAAGCAATACGGTGCGGTGCGACTGGCGTACTCCGATGCGCGTTATCAGCACGCACGAGCGAACCTCGGCGCGCTGGCCGGGAAATCGATCGAGAAATAAGACCGCTTATTCGAAGGAAGCGGGGTCTTTGGCGTCACGCCCGGTGGCCGGCTGACGGGGCAGTCCGCCGCGCCAGCGCCGGATCACGCGCTGGAAGATCAGCGCATTGGGGATCTGCAGAAGCACGCCTGGTTGTGAGGCCGTGGCGTCTTCAAGCGTGGTGTAGAGCAGGTTGATGTCGACCACTTCGCCACGCGCACCGGGTTTTTCGGCCGTATCCAGAATCTCGACGTGGTCACCCAGGCGCAGTGGCCTCGCGGTGAAGATGAGAATCGCGCAGAAGAGATTGGAAAGTACGCTCCATGCTGCGAAGAACGCGATGGCAGCCACGGCTGCGAAGCCAGTGAAGGCGGTCCACAGTACGGTGCCGGAAACGCCCATGCGCTCCAGCATCAGCAGGCTTGCGCTGACCACGATTGCCCATCGGGTGAACAATATGGCGGGCCGCACCAGATGGCGAGGCAGATCGTAGAGTTCGCCGGCCTTCAGAATGACCTGGCGGATGCTGCGCAAGACCAGCATCGCAATCACGACAATCAGCAAAAGCTGGCCCAACAGCGCAAGGCTGTCGAGCCAGTCGTGGGTCCATACAGGAAGTTGGTTGGTAAACGATGCAGCCATGCTGCGTATCGTAGTGGAAACTCCGCTTCAAGTGGGAGTGTTCACGCGGCGATCTCCTCGGGCTGAGGCAGTTCGGCTTCGATGAGCCCCTCGTGCAAGCTGCGTATGGCGGTTTCGTAATCGCTTTCGTCAATCACGAACTGAATATCGACCTGTCGCATGGATTGATGGATCGCCAGCACGTCGACGCCGGCGTCTGCCAGTGCACGCACGGTGCGCGAAAGCATGCCGCTGATCTTCATGTCGGATCCAATCGCGGAAACGATCGCGACGGTCCGGGCCTGGAACTCGGCGTTCGGGAACTCGTTTTCGAGATCGGCAATGATGCGCTTGATCTTGCCCAGCCCCGTATCGAGGAAGTGCGTGATGGTGTTGGCGTTGAGGTCTTTGGTGATGATGCGGGCGCGATGCTGGTGGATCGCCTTCACGATGATGCCGTCGTAGCGGTTGGCACCCATCATGTCCTGATCGAATACCTCGATCGCCATGACACCCTTGCGGCCTGCAATGATCTCCACTTTGGGCTGCGTGCTCACGTATTCCCGCGTGATGAGCGTACCGGCGTGATCGGGTTCGAAGGTGTTCTTCACGCGCAGGGGAATATCCATCTGGCGCAGCCCTTTGGCGGCGCGCGGATGAATGGCTTCCATGCCCAGGTTGGCCAGCTGATCGGCCACATCGTAGTTGGTGCGGCCGATAGGCACGACCTTCTCGGTGCCCACCATGCGCGGGTCGGCGCTGCTCAGGTGGAACTCTTTGTGAATGATCGCCTCCCGGGCGTTGCTGACAACGGCCAGGCGAGCGAAGGTCATTTCGCTGTAGCCCCGGTCGAAGGTCCGCACCATTCCCTCTTCGCACTGGCAGTAGCCGGTAACGATGGGCAACTCGTTCTCGAGGTCCATGTCGTCGAAGGCCATGCGCAGACGTTCATCGAGCGGCAGCAGGGTCGCATCACGCCAGCCGGTCAGATCCATGAAGCGGGCAGCGACGCCTTCGCGGCGCAGAAGCGCAGCCATGTTGTAGGCGGAATGCACTTCGCCCAGCGACGCCAGCAGTTCCCGCAGCGTGGTCAGATGCTCCGCCAACTGGAAGTGACCATAGGTGCAGACGCGTCTCAGGTCCTGCAGGCAGCTGCGCACGCCTTCCATGCGTTCGGTGATGAAGCGGTCGGCATCGTGGCGGTCGGCGCCTTCGCCGAAAAGGCGTGCATTGTGAGCCAGCATGGCCGAGAGCGCGCGGTCCAGCTGGGCTTCCCATTCGGTGCCGCTGACGTCTTCTGCCTTGCCTGCGAACAGAGCGTAGACACCGGGGTCGCCGCCACGCTTGTGTTCCAGCAGCATATCGGTAATGCCACCGTATGCCGACACTACAAAAATACGCCCGTAGGGCCGCTGCTCATGACCGCCGTGAAGGACGATGTTGTCGCGCACGGCGGCATAGTCGTTCATCGACGTGCCACCGATCTTCTCGACAGTATGTTGCATGTTCTGGTTCCCTTTCAGGATGGGCGGAAGTCGTCCGCCGTGTTCCTGCGTATCGTGAGCGGCTTGAACTCTTCGCGGGTGGCGATGAACTCGGGCCGGGGCGGTTGGTTGCAGAACGGGGCCTGCACCGCGTTGCTCACGGCGTTATAGACAAAGAAGGCGTTCGAGCGCGGCAAGTGGGTGATATTGCTGTTCGAGCCATGCATCAGGTTGCAGTCGAAGATCAGCACCGAACCCGCGGGGCCGGCGGTATCGACCAGACCGCCTTCATTGGCCAAGCGTGTCAGGTTTTCATCGCTGGGGACGCCGATCTCTTGCGCCTGCAGCGACATCTGGTAGTTGTCGGGCGGTGTTTCGCCTTCACACACCACGTAGTGCTTGTGCGAACCGGGCATGACCAGCAGCGGCCCGTTGTGCGGCGTGTTGTCGGTCAGTGAAATCGAAATGCTCAGTGCGCGCGGCAGCGGCATTCCGTCTTCAATGTGCCAGGTCTCGAAATCTGAGTGCCAATAGAACTCCTTGCCATGAAAACCCGGCTTGTAGTTCATTCGCGTCTGGTGCAGATAAACGTCGTCGCCCAGCAGGTAAGACGCGAGGCCGGCCAGTCGCTCATCGGCAGCCAGCTTTGCGAACACGGCGCTCAGCGCGTGCACCTTGAAGATGGAGCGCACCTGGCGCGAGCCGCGCTCGGTAATCACTTCCGGGCGGTCGAGTGCTTCTGCCTGATGGCGCAGCCGTTCGAGTTCCGCCTGCAGGGCCGCCACCTCTTCTGGAGAAAAGACGTCGCGCAGAACCAAAAACCCTTCGCGCTCGTAGCGGTCGATCAGGGCCCTGTCGACGGGGGCTTGCGTTTTGTCGTCAGCCCACACCGTTGGGTGCTTGCGGGGCACGATCTCGGCCTTTGAGCCGCCCCGCGATGGATAAAGATCGACGCGGGAGGTTTCCCGCTCCAGTGTTTCAGTATTCATGCTCAGCCCTCCACCGATTCGGCTTCCAGCGGGTAAGCGCCCGTCGCGTCATGCACTTCCTTGCCATTCAGGGGCGGGTTGAAGACGCAGGCGCAGGTGATCTCTTCCTTGACGCGCACGACGTGACGGTCGTTCTTGTCGAGCAAGTACAGCGTGCCGGGGGCGAGGGGATACACCTTGCCATCGTCGAGATTCTCGATCTCGCCGCTACCGCTGATCACGTACACCGATTCAAGGTGATTCTGATAATGCATGGGCGTTTCTGTGCCCGTATACAGCGTGGTGATGTGGAATGAGAAACCCATGTTGTCGCTCTTCAGAGCGAGTCGGCAGCTGTCCCAGGTCTGTGCCTTCACCAGGCGGTCGGTATTGCGACATTCTTCAAGAGTGCGAACGATCATTTTTTCTCCAATTGGTTTTCGATAAGAGCGGTTCAGCTTCGGCGCCTCAGGCGGCCAGACTGAGTTCCTGCGTGACCACGTGGCGCACGCTGCGCTCAAGGATGTCGAGGCCGGCACGCAGATCCTCGTCGCTGATGACCAGCGGGCACAGAATCTTCACCACCTCGGAATTGGGGCCGCTGGTCTCGATGACCAGGCCATCCTGGAAACAACGACGGATGATCTTCTCGGCCAGGTCGCCGTCGCGGCACGACAGCCCCTGCATCATTCCGCGGCCCTTGGTGTGAAACATACCGCTGCCGCCCAACGCCGCGATGCGCTTGAGACGATCGGAAATGATCCCGCCCTTGCGTTGGACGTCGCTGGCGAATGCTTCGTCCTTCCAGTACGTTTCGATGGCAGCCGCAGCAGTGACGAAGGCGTGGTTGTTGCCGCGGAACGTGCCGTTGTGCTCGCCGGGTGCCCATTGGTCGTGTTCAGGCTTGAGCAGCACCAGTGCGAAGGGCATGCCGAAGCCAGAAAGGGATTTCGACAGCGTGACGATATCCGGCGAAATGCCGGCCGGTTCAAAGCTGAAGAAACTGCCCGTGCGGCCGCAGCCGGCCTGGATGTCATCGATGATCAGCAGAATGCCGTGACGGCGGCACAGTGCCTCGAGCGATTTGAGCCAGCGGGTACTTGCCACGTTAAGGCCGCCTTCACCCTGGACGGTTTCGACAATGACGGCGGCGGGGGTGTCGACCCCGCTGGACGCATCACCAAGCATTTTGTCGAGCAGGCGAACCGAATCCAGCCCACTGCCCATGTAGCCGTCGAAGGGAATGCGGGTCACGCCGCCGAGTGCCACGCCGCAGCCGCCACGGTGGTGGCGATTGCCGGTGGCGGCCGCGGCACCCAGCGATACACCGTGAAAGCCGTTGGTGAAGGCGATGATGTTCTGTCGGCCGGTCACTTTGCGGGCCAGCTTCATGGCCGCTTCCACTGCATTCGTGCCGGTGGGTCCCGTGAACTGCATGCGGTAGTCCATGCCGCGCGGCTCAAGGATGCGCTGCTGGAAGGTTTCCATGAAACGGGCCTTGGCGCGGGTGTGCATGTCCAGGCCGTGTGCAATGCCGTCGCCGGCGATATATTCGAGCAGCGCTTTTTTGCACACAGGGTTGTTGTGCCCGTAATTCAGCGTTCCGGCTCCCGCCAGGAAGTCGATATAGCGTCTGCCGTCAGTGTCGTACAAGGCCGCGCCTTCGGCACGGTCGAACACGACCGGGAATGAGCGGGCGTACGATTGGACGTTGGATTCCAGTTCGTCGA
This sequence comes from Pseudomonadota bacterium, assembly GCA_023437255.1. Lineage (GTDB taxonomy): Bacteria > Pseudomonadota > Gammaproteobacteria > Burkholderiales > Burkholderiaceae_B > Yanghanlia. Next base: position 9,111 of record JAEZGR010000301.1, read on the forward strand.
AGATGGTTGTCATGTTGTCTTTCCTCTTAGCGTTTTGGTTCGAGGCGGGCTGAATGCGGCGCGGCGCAGAGGCTGCGTGCATGATTGAAAAGGGGCGGGTGAGTACCGTCGTGCCCGTTACTGGCGGTACTGGAAGGGGTGCGCGGTGATGCGCCAATGCGCCCCGGTGAGAAGCGTGCGGCTCAGGTGGCGAACTCGGCCGCCACTTCAAAGG